>JBKJTD010000098.1:0-7448 GCA_046590915.1 Vicinamibacterales bacterium | reverse complement strand
GCGCACCACATCTCGGTCGAGTTCGTGCATCCCATCATCGTCGGCAAGCGCTGCCTGCCGGCGATCGCACTGACAGGCGACCGTGCGGTCCCCGAGTCGCTGCAGGCCCTGCTCGGCTCCGGTGACATCCTGCTCGCGCTGTCTGGCACGAGCGCCGGCGCGGCGATCGAGCGGGCACTCGCCGTGGGACGGCAATGTGGCGCGCTGACATTGCTCTTCTCCGGGGAACGGTCACTGCCGATTGCGGATGTGCATTTTCACGTGCCGCTGGCCAATCCGATGGTGGTTCAGGAAGTGCACGAGACCCTGTATCACGTGCTCTGGGAGTTGGTGCACGTCTTCCTCGATCACAGTGACGTCGGCTCAGCGAGCACGGCGACGGAGACGGCGGCATCGGCTCACGAGCGCGCCCTCTATCCGTTCCTGTTTGACGACGCACCGACGCGTCCACTCGACTCGGTCCGGGAGGAAGTGCGCCAGTCGATTCTCGCGAAGAGCCGCGACATCTGTGCGCTGCGTGAAAATGTGGCGGGGCGATCGATCGATGCGATTGGCGCAGCGGGGCAGGCGATCAGAGCGCGCGTCGATCGCGGCGGACGACTGCTGGCCTTCGGCAACGGCGGCAGTGCCACCGATGCACAGGACGCGGTGGCCGACTGCATGGCGCCTCCCGTCCCTGGCTGGAACGCCATCCCTGCGCTGGCGCTGACCGACGACATCGGCGTGGTCACGGCGGTGGCCAACGACGTCGGCTTCGACCACGTCTACACGCGTCAGATTCTGGCGTTCGGCGGCCTGAATGACATTGCCCTGGGTATCTCCACGAGCGGCACGTCGCGCAGCATCATCACGGCGCTTGAAGCGGCGAAAGCGCGCGGCCTGCTAACGATTGCGCTGGTCGGCAATGACGGCGGCGCGCTTGCGCGCTCACCGGCCGTCGACATCTGCGTGACGGTGCCGAGCGACTACACACCCCGCATCCAGGAGGCGCACGCCACCATCTGGCACGCGATGCTGTCGGTGGCGCAGGAAGGCGGCGACCCACGATGAGCGACCACCAACTCCGTTTCGTCGACGAATACCGCCGGCCCGAGCGGATCGCGTCGCTGGTCCGGGAGATCGAGCGCCTCTCGAGTGGCGAGGACACCATCCGCATCATGGAGGTCTGTGGCGGCCACACGCATTCAATCTACCGGCACGGACTGCAGGAACTGCTGCCGTCCAACGTCGAGCTTGTGCACGGCCCCGGCTGCCCCGTCTGCGTGATTCCCATGGGCCGGATCGACGACGCGATGGCGATCGCGCGGGAACCCGACGTGATCTTCACGACGTTCGGCGACATGATGCGCGTTCCGAGTTCACGCGGCAGCCTGCTCGACGCAAAGGCGGAGGGCGCCGATGTGCGCTTCATCTACTCGCCACTCGATGCGCTGAAGCTCGCGCGACAGGAGCCCTCACGGCCGGTCGTGTTCTTCGCCATCGGCTTCGAAACGACAGCGCCCTCAACGGCGGCTACTGTCCTGCGCGCCCGCGAGGAAGGGATCGACAACTTCTTCGTCTTCTGCAATCACGTGACGATCGTGCCGGCGCTCAAGGCCATCCTCGATTCGCCGGGCATGAAGCTCGACGGATTCGTCGGGCCAGGTCACGTCAGCACCATCATCGGCGTGCGGCCGTTCGCGTTCGTCGCCGAACGCTATCACCGGCCCATCGTCATCTCCGGTTTCGAACCCACGGACATCCTGCAGTCGGTCGCCATGATTCTCCGGCAGCGGGCCGACGCGCGGGTCGAGGTTGAAAACCAGTACGCGCGCGTGGTGCGACAGGACGGCAACCCGCGCGCGCTTGAGCTGATGGCGACCACCATGGAACTGCGACCGTTCTTCGAGTGGCGCGGCCTGGGATTCATCTCGCAGAGCGCGTTGAAACTCCGGCCTGAGTTCGCGGCATGGGACGCCGAAGCGCGGTTCGCCGTGCCCGGTGTTCGCGTGACGGATCCGAAAGCCTGTCAGTGCGGCGAGGTGCTCAAGGGCGTGATCAAACCGTGGGAGTGCCGCGTCTTCGGGACGGCCTGCACGCCTGAGACACCGATCGGCACCTGCATGGTGTCGCCGGAAGGCGCCTGCGCCGCGTATTTCAGTTATGGCCGTTACTCACTGATGCAGAAATCTCGTGGGGAGGCTGGAGCCGTGGGGACGCCGGGATGAGTCACGCGGCTGACGGCACACTGGCGGCCCAGGTGGACCGGATGGAGCGCGCCCGCGCCAGGCGCCGCGAGCGCTACGTCCTGCGTGACCAGCGGATCACATTGAGCCATGGCAGCGGGGGCAAGGCCAGCCATCAATTGATCGACGGACTCATCATTCCAATGCTGGGTGATGACCCGCGTCTGGGTCACGATGACAGCGCCACGCTCGAGTGCGGCACCGGAGCGAACGCCCCGCGCATCGCCTTCACCACTGACTCCTACGTCGTCAGTCCGTTGTTTTTTCCTGGCGGAGATATCGGCACGCTGGCGGTCAACGGCACGATCAATGACTTGGCGACGGCTGGCGCGCAGCCGCTGGGCCTCTCGCTCGCCTTGATCATCGAAGAGGGGCTTGATCTCGATGTGCTTCGGCGAGTGATGGCTTCGGTGGCGGCGGCCGCGAGCGCGGCAGGTGTGCGCGTGGTCACGGGAGACACAAAGGTCGTCCCGCGAGGGAAGGCCGACGGGCTGTTCATCACCACCAGCGGAGTGGGCTTGATTCCGCCACAGGTGTCGTTGGCCGCCGCGCACGTGCGAGTGGGCGACCGCGTGCTGCTGAGCGGCGCCATTGGCGACCACGGGATCGCCGTGATGCTGGCGCGCGAGGCCCTCGAGCTCGAAGCCGAAGTACGGACGGATTCGGCGGCGCTCCACGCCCTGGCGACGGCCGTCCTCGCTGCCGCACCCGGCACGCGGTGCCTGAAGGACCCGACGCGCGGTGGCGTGGCGACGAGCCTCAACGAAATCGCGCTGGCGGCCGGCGTGGGGATCGTCATCCACGAGTCCCGGATCCCGGTTCGAGCGGCGGTGCGAGGCGCGTGCGAGATCCTCGGACTCGATCCCCTCCACATCGCGAACGAAGGGAAGCTGATTGCCATCGTGCCGCCCGATGAGGCCGACCGTGCGCTTGAAGCGATGCGCGCCGACCCGCATGGGCTCGAGGCCGCAATCATCGGGGACGTGTTGGCCGAACCGGACGGCATGGTCGTGCTCCGGACGGACGTGGGCGGGTCCCGCGTCCTGGACATGCTTGTGGGTGACCCGCTGCCACGCATTTGTTGAGGAGACCTGTTATGGCGCCAGAGACTGAGCACGGTACCATCAAGGCCACGCAGGAGCCGCCGCCTGTTGTCGACGCGCGACTCGCGCCGGAGCGGCTGCCACTCGGGCCCATCAAGATCATTCACGTCTTCTGGCTGGCCGGCATGAGCTGCGATGGCTGCAGCATCGCTGTGACGGGCGCCACCAACCCAGGTATCGAAGGACTCCTGCACGGCATCGTCCCGGCCATGCCAAAAGTGGTGCTGCATCATCCGGTGCTGTCGGCCGAATCCGGCGCCGCGTTTGTGCAGCCGTTCAAAGATGCCGCCAACGGCACACTCGGCGAGCCCTACGTCGTCGTCTTCGAGGGATCCGTCGCCGACGAGCGCATCGCGCAACGGACGGGTGGCTATTTTTCGGCGATGGGTGTCGAGGTGATCAAAGAGGGGGACCACGGCACGCCGGTGACGACCGCGAGCTGGTTGCATCGGATGGCTCCGGGTGCGGCGGCCACTATCGCTATCGGGACATGCGCCACGTGGGGTGGCGTCCCGTCAGCGGAGGGAAACCCGACCGGATCGATGAGCGTCATGGATTCGCTCGGCGCCGACTACCGCAGCGCGCTGGGGCTTCCCGTGATCAACATTCCCGGCTGCGCTCCGGTGGGCGACAACTTCACGGAGACGGTCTTCGCGGTGCTCCTGTTCCTGCAGGGACTGGGGCCCCTGCCCTCATTTGACGAGCTGGGCCGCCCCGCATGGTTGTTCCGGGAGACGGTGCATCAGGGGTGCACACGCGCCGGGTACTACGAGGAAGGTTCGTTCGCCCGACAATACGGCGACCCAGAGTGTCTCGTCGAGCTCGGATGCTGGGGGCCGGTCGTCAACTGCAACATCGTCAAGCGCGGCGCCATCAATCACATGGGCGGATGCATGAAAGCCGGCGGTGTGTGCATTGGCTGCACGATGCCCGGATTCCCCGACAAGTTTTCGCCGTTCTACCGGGCGCCACCAGGCGCGGTGCTGTCGACGGGCGCCTCGTTTCTGGTCGGCACCGTGATGCGACGCCTGCGGCGCCTGTCCAATCGTGAGGCCAACCGTGAACACCGGTGGGACGTGTTGCAGGAGGTGCCCAGTGGCTGGGCGCACGTCCATCCGCAAACGATGATGGACCGAACGATCAAGTTCTTCTACCTGCAATGGCAGTACTTCGGCGCCAAGCCACCGGGGCGGCCACCGGGATCGGAAGATCAGCTCTGGGGCGCAGACCGGCCCGGCACGCGAAGTGACTACCTCGACAAGAGCGCAACGAGGGAGAACGACCATGACTGACGCTGAACTCTGGGGAACATGGCGCATGTGGATGGCCATCGCGACGGTGGTCATTCTCCTGGCGGCCGGATTGCTCATTGCCATCCTGCTGACCGCCAGGCGGATTCTCGCCGAAGCCGTGCGGGCGCTCACGGCAGCCGAGGAGATTCGTAAAAACACGCAGGCTATCTGGGGACTGCAGGTGACCAACGAAGTGGCTGAGCGGATGCTCGCGACCGTGGAGCGGATTGCCGGTAAAGGCGGAGCCCTGGCAGAAGCGCTGCAGGGTGTCACGACAGGAGGGCCCCGTGCCAAGTGAACGCGCCATTCAAGAAGTGTGGATGCTCAGCCTGGTCATCTACGGCGTCGTGGTCGTGGTGGTCGCTGTACTGTTGACCTTGATTCTGGCCACGGCCGTGCGGATTCGAGACGGTGCGGCAGCGATCTGGACCGTGGGCCAGAAAGTGGCAAACAACACGATTCACATCGCGCTGCTCGTCAGCACCAACTACCTCGTCGGCCGCATTTTGGACGGTGCCGTCACTACGCTCGGCGCGGTGACGGCCATCGGACAACATGCCTGCGAGTGTGCGCGCTGCCCAGACTGCGTGACCGGTCGCTCATCGAAAGGAGTCTGACATGCCATCGATCACGCTGTTGATGTGGCTCACCGTATCCGGAGTCGTCGCCTTGTTCGTGGCGCTCGCTTTTTATGTCCGGGCCATTTCCAAGCAACTCGAGGAAATCGGCGGGCCGGCGACGCGCTTCTACAAGCCGGTGAACTACCTGTCGAAGATTCGGCTCGGCTTGCGTGCGATCGAGGTGCATACCGGCCACATCGCGCCGCAGGTCACGACGCTCAATGGGACGCTCGCGTCCATTCGAGACGGGTTGCGCGGGGTGGACGAAGGACTCGCGGGCGCCATCGCCTGCATCCAGAAGCAGGAGCGATAAGCCATGGATACCACGATTGCGCCGTTGGTCTTCACGTTGTGGCGCGTGGCGCTGGCCGTCGCCTACCAGATCCTGGTGCCGATCGCCATCTACTGGCTGCATTCCCTCTGGCGCGCGTCGCGGTCGATCATGCATTACGCAGAGGAAGGCGCTGGAGCCGCGGAAACCATCGCACGGAATACGGCCGCGATTCCTGCCCTCGACTCCACGATTGCGGTCGCCACTGAAGTGCTGACGGCGGCTGAAGCGGTCGCCGGCAAGCTCGATGCGGCCGCTTCGGCGCTCGAAGCCCGTGCCGGCTCATAAAAGGAGACCCTCATGCTGACCTTTCCCACGCTGACGTTTCTGACGCTTCTTCTCATCCTTCTTGTCGTGCTCGGCCTCGCCGGGTACCTGGCCGCCGTGGCGTTCGCGCTCGTCCGCGCCAGGCAGAGCGTCACACGCATCGCGAACGCGCTGGAGAGCACGGCGCGCAGCACCCGACCGGTCGAAGACAAACTCGTCACCATCAATGGCGCGCTCAGTGCTCTGGCCGGCGGACTCGACACCGCTGACCAGCATCTCGGACGCGCCGCTCGTGTGTTCAGGCTCTGAGGATCCCCCATGTGTTTCAAGAATCTGCCCGTCGAATTTGATGCCAACGGACGCCCGTTCCTGAAGGACGGCATTGCCAATCCGTACGAACCCAGGACGGCGCCGATCGGCGCGCCCGTGCAACTGACCCACGAAAAAATCGAAGAACTGCTGAAACGGAACGGCTACATCAAGTCCGTGGACTTCGATCCCGTCACGCGCGTGGCCGGGGCCCTTGCGTTCCACACCGTGGCGGACCTGAAGGAACGACGCGTGCTCGAGGCGCGATCGATGGCGACGCTGTTTCGCGGCTACGAAGTGATCATGGTCGGCCGCGATCCCCGCGATGCCATCTTCATCACCAGCCGCGCCTGCGGCGTGTGCGGTGGCGTCCACGCCACCTGCAGCGCGCTGGCCATCGAGATGGCCATCGGATGCTGCCCTCCAAAGCTGGGGGTCGTCATCCGGAACCTCGCCCTGGCGCTCGAGTTCCTCTACGACCATCCGCTGCATCTCCACCTGCTGGCGGGACCGGACTACTCAGCCGCGATGGTCGGACCGACCAATCCGGCCTTGCTCGACAAGGCAAAGCGAACCGAAGCGCCGCATCGCGCGTTGCACGGCTACACCACGATGGGCGAACTGATGGAGGACCTGAATCCTCTGACCGGCAAGTTGTATCTTGAAGCCCTGCACATGACACGGGTGGCGCGCGAGGCCTACGTGCTCATCTGCGGAAAGTATCCGCATCCGCAGACGATTGTTCCCGGGGGCATGAGTTCCACCATCGATCTGACCGTGATGAACGAAATGTTCGTGCGGCTGTCGCAGTTTTTCGACTACTCGAAGAAGATCACCGGGATCTGGGATGACATCACCGAGTTCTTCTACGAGGCCAACCCGGAGTATCGCAAGGTCGGAGCCCGCCGGGCACACATGGTGGATACCGGCATCTTCGACCATCCCGACGCGTACGATGCGACGTACGCGAACGCGGGCGCGTGGGGCGATCGCCGATGGGCAACGCCGGGCGTCATCATGGACGGGCAGCTCGTCACCACCGACCTCCACAGAATCAATATGGGCGTGGAGGAGTTCGTCGAACACTCGTACTACGACGATTGGACCGGCGCAGCGCGGCGAATGCCGACAGATCCCTGTGGCAATCCCTTGTCGCCGTATCACCCGTGGAACAAGGTCACAAAGCCGCGGCCGTCGGCGCAGAGCTGGAAAGACAAGTACACATGGGACACGGCGCCGCGATGGGACCGGCAGTCGATGGAGGCGGGCTGTTACGCGCGGCTGTGGACCACCGCCGCCGC
>JBKJTD010000348.1:0-6005 GCA_046590915.1 Vicinamibacterales bacterium | reverse complement strand
CAGGGTGCAGGGTTCTTCGGAGCCCTGCACCCTTTTTGTTTAGACCTGTCCCCTGCGTGGCGTTTCTCCCGCACACTGTCAGAGTCCGGCGTGGCGGGTCCTGCCGCCGAACAGCCCCATCTGGTGCTCGCTACGCTGCGCCATTCGACGGGCTCTGGGGCCGGCTGCTGATCGATGCGTCCGGCCTGGTGCTGATACTCCTGACGCTCAACGGCCTCTATGTGTGGATTTGGCCTGAATGGGCTGGCCGGTCGCGCGCGGCGCACGGTGAAGGTCCGGTTGATATGGCGGAGCTCAAAGAATGAGCGCGTTCTCAACGCGGGTTGGCCCGCTTGGATCGGTGCTCACCGAGCTACACGCCAGCGTCTGCGCGCTCCTCGGCGGCCTGTTGCTCGCGGAGAACACAGTCACGCTTGCCAGGGCGGGTGGGCCCTGGTCCGCGTTCGCCGCGCCGCTCGCGGTCGGGGCTGGGCTCGGATTCGTCGCGGCCGTTTTGCCGTGGCTGTGGCCTGATATGCCACTCGCCGCACGCCGAGCCGTGATCTGGGCCGGCTGCTTGATAGCCACACTTGCCGCGATCTTCGCGGTGATCCCTCTGGACTACGGCGCACTCCTTGGTGCGCAGCTCCTCTTGCTCGCGGCGGTCCTCCCGGAGATGAGCGGGCAGCCTTCGTCGCTCCGCTGGTTCTGGATCTCGTTAATCCTGGCAGTCGCGATCATGCTCCTCTCCCGCGAGGTCGGCCTGCACGCGCGCGTCACGAGTGTGCGAGGATCAGGCCTCGATTGACAGCGTCTGCACAAGCTTGTAGGCTTCCCCCGCACTAGACCAATCGGTCTAGTGCGACCGGGAATCGAAACGCTCCCGGCGGAGTCCGGCTCGCAACACCGTCTAAACAGAGAGGGAGAATCACCATGTCGCACAAACCGCTGATTGGCCGCTCCTTGCGCGCGGCAGTGCTTGGCTCGTTGTTGTTGATGCCGTCGGCACTCGCCGACTCGCTGGCCCAGGCACAGGCGCCTGCTCAAGAGCAGGCATTGACCCGGACCGCGAGTGATGCGCAGCTCACGTGGGGGCCCTGTCCGCCATTCTTGCCGAAAGGTTGCGGCATCGCCGTCCTTCACGGCGATCCCGCAAAAGACAACGTCGACGTGTTCCTGAAAGTGCCCGCCAAGTCGACCCTTCCGCTCCATTGGCACACGTCGGCAGAACGCATGGTGCTGGTTGCCGGCGAGCTTCATGTCACCTACGAAGGTCAGAAGATGACGGTGCTCAAGCCCGGGACCTATGCGTACGGTCCCGCCAAACAACGGCACAAGGCCTCCTGCGAAAGCGCCACCCCCTGTGTGCTCTTCATTGCCTTTGAATCGCCATTGGACGCAGTACCGGTCGAAGGCCCACCGAAATAGAATCGGTCCTGCTCGTCGGCGCGATGACACATTCAACCAGGCAGCGCCTGCTCGATGCGGGGTGGGCCATGCTCCTGCAGCACGGCTACAACGACTTGGGCATCCAGGCTCTGCTTGGGGCCACGGGTCTTCCGAAGGGCTCCTTCTATCATCATTTCAAGAACAAAGAGGACTTCGCGGTCCAGGTCGTCGACCAGTACATGCAACATGTGCATGCCGGCCTTGACGCGTGCCTCGAAGACAAGACCCGTCGTCCTCTCGATAGGGTGCGACGGTTCTTCGAGTTGACGCAGCAGAACTACCGGAAGGAGGGTTACATGGGCTGCCTGTTAGGCGGCCTCGGACAGGAACTGTCGGGCGTGAGCGAGGTGTTCCGGCGCAGGATCGAGATGTGCCTTTCAGATATTGCCGGGCGGATCGCCGCCTGTCTGGAACAGGCTCGGCAACGAGGCGACATCCCAGCGGATTCCAACCCGCGGCGAATGGCAAGCGTGCTGGTGGACTGCTGGGAGGGCGCAGCGCTTCGCAGCCGGCTGCGGGGGAATGCCGCGCCGCTGACCGCGATGCTCGACTTCTACTTCCGGTCCGCAGTAAGTCGGTGAAACCCCAATTCCGAGCCATCGGTCAGCCGCGGCGAAACGTCCACAGTCGCAATCCACTCACTGGCTCGACGACCTCGTTGAGCACGCGAAACCCGAGATGTTCATAGAAGCCAACATTTTTCGGTTGCGCCGTCTCAAGGTAACAGGGTTGGCCGGCGGTGGTTGCCCGCGCAAATGTCGGTTGCAATAGCGCCCGCCCGCGGCCGGTGCCTTGCGCTTCTGGAGCCACGCCGAGCACAAGGACGTACCAATGCGCCCGTGGTACGTCCCGGCGGTGATATGGCTCCAGCACCGCAAGCGTGTTCGCGAAGCGGTCGGCGGCGACCTCCCCAATCGTTGTCGGCCACTGGTTGAAGCCGGCGGCTTCGGCGCGCTCGGAAGTGATCTCCCAGCTGTCGGGAGGCAGTACCACTGCCGCTCCCGATGCCGGGCCGGGAATCGTGAATACCTCGCCAAACAGCAGCCCATAGCGCAGGATCGAGGCAAAGTGCGCAGGCGACCGTGCGGCACGCTCGCGCGAATCCGGAAGGATATAGGTCTGCAGTGGATCGTCGTGAAAGGCACGGGCCAGCGCGGCAGCGGTGGCGTCGAGGTCGGATGCGGGCATGGTCGTAGCGGTCATGATGGCAATCTCCTATAAAGGCGTGCTCGCAGGCCGCCCGACTATGGGTTGGACTGCACCTCGCATTTCGGGGTCGATCCGACGAGGCGGTGTTGGAAGTGCGCCAGGCGCTGGAGCTCGATCCGCTTTCCCTGACCGTCCGCGTGCAGCTCGGGCTCAACTTGTACTTTGCGCGACGCTATGATGATGCGATTCATCATTGCCGCATGATTCTCGCCGCCGAGCCAGGACACGATGAAGCCCTCATCTACCTGGCGCTTGCGCTGCTGCAGACCGGCTCGCCAGATGGCGCGGTCTCGGAACTCCGACAATCAACGCTGCTCTCAACGCCAGATGTCCAGGCGATGCTGGCCATCGCGCTTGCCATCGCAGGGCGAGCCGCCGAGGCGCGCGCGATGATTGACACGCTCATGCAAAGTCCGGCGTACGTTCCGCATTTCTGGATTGCAGCCGCCCATCTCGCGCTCGGCGACGTAGAGGCCGCGTTGCGGTCGCTCGAGGCGGCCTGCGACGATCCGGACGATTCTCTCGCCGGCATCGGCGTCGTGCCGTTGCTGGATGCGCTTCGCGCACACCCCCGCTTCAATGCCGTATTACGGCGAATGAAGCTCTGCACCTGACCTTGGCGCAGGGGGCCCGAACACGATCGAAGCGAGCGGCGGTCTCACGCCGCTCATGTAGGCGGCGCTCCAGGATCTCGGATTCGGCGACGCTCGCGCAATCTCAGTTATGCTGTCGGAGCGTTTATGCCTTCCGAATAACGGAGACACTGGGCGTGAACACGAGAGGATAACGTCACATGAACCTGAACAAGGCACTGTGGGAGAAGGGCGACTTCACGCGCATCGCGGCAACCATGCGGGAAAGTGGAGAGGCTGTCGTCGCTCAATTTGGCATTACCAAGGGAATGAGGGTGCTGGACCTTGGATGCGGCGACGGCACCACGGCCCTGCCGGCGGCCAGACTGGGAGCCGACGTCCTCGGCGTCGATATCGCGCGCAACCTGGTCGAAGCCGGGAACAGACGCGCGCAGCAAGAAGGCCTGACGAACTGCCAATTCCAGGAAGGGGATGCCACCAACCTGAGCGAACTGGGCGATCACAGTTTCGATCTGGTTGTGAGCATCTTCGGCGCGATGTTCGCGCCCAAACCGTTCGAGGTGGCGAAGGAAATGGTGCGCGTGACTCGGCCCGGCGGCCGCATCATCATGGGTAACTGGATCCCTGGCGACCCAACGCTCGTCGCGCAGATTCTGAAAATCAGCTCGTCCTATTCGCCGCCACCGCCCGAGGGCTTTGTCAGCCCAATGACGTGGGGGATCGAGAGCAACGCGATCGAGCGATTTGTGGCAGCGGGGGTTCCCGCCGAGAACATTTCCTTTTCCAGAGAGACATTCACGTTCAGATCTCCCGGGTCATCGTCTGCGTTTGTCGCGGACTTCCGAAATTACTACGGCCCTACGATGAATGCGTTCGCCGCCGCAGAACAGAATGGCAAAGCCGCGGACCTTCAAAGAGAGCTCGAGGCGTTGTTCGATAACCAGAATACGAATCAGGCCAACGGCGCGACCTCGATTACAGCGACGTTTCTGCGCGTCACCGTCGCCCTTTGAGCGGTAGCCTTCGGCCGTCGGAATGACGATATCCAACAGGCCGGGTTGACGTCCAACGGCCTGTCCGCTGACAGTGGAAGGACAACCCCGCGAGTGCGGCGTACCACGGTGACGTGCAAGGCCTGCCACGACCCGGGGCCGCCTGTCGTCGGTGCTCACTTCGTTGCAGTAATGATCCGAGGCGGAGTGACTGCGCTTGATCGCCACCACGCTCGCCGATCGTCCGTCTTACGTGGGTCTTTCCCGCACATACCGGTCCCTATCAGACGCTGGGGTAGATCACTGGCACACGGTGCCAGGCCGTGCGTGGATCCGACCAGTCCGGCGCCACGAGTGGCGATTCGCGCTCGATCGATGCCAACAACGCGCCGATGGCGATCTTCTGTTCGCGCGGCAGATGGCCCATCCAGTAGTGACTCGTCTTGGCCACCACCGTGACCACGTTCTTGATTTCCTTCTCGATCCAAAAATGCGGCGCGGCCGGCAGGTCGAGGGCGCGCCCGTCGACGCGCACCGCGACGTTTTCCATGGTGATCGCGCGCAGCATCCAGGCAGCCATCACCTCGCTGTGGCACTGCACACGGATCCACCCGAGATGGGGCGACTCGTCTGCGGGCAGTTCACTCGCCAGCGTGATGCCGCGTCCCAGTTCGTCAATGACATCGAGATAATCGTCCGGTCGAGCCCCCACGTCCACGGGCTGCCCGGGACCAAGCAGCCGTCCCTTGTGCGGCGGTCCACCGGCCAGTGCGAGATCACAGAAACTCTGCCAGATTTGATCCCACGCGACCCGGCCCTCAGCGTCGTAGACCATCGGCGCCGTTGTCAGGGGCCGTCTGCTCCATTGATCCCGTTTGTCCCGGCCTAAGCCGTTCGGCCATGGCTTCGAACGAGCGCAACGGGTCCGTTGACCGACCTGTAAACCGTTTACGAGTCGTGATGGGAACTCGCAACTCAGCCCGGCGCAGCGGCTTCGGACGCGGCGCGCTCGAGGGACACCTCCACGTAGGTGTCGTTGTAAGCCGGCTGTCCACCGGGAGAGTAGGCGGCGGAGGTGAGCAGGTTCCCGGCCTCCATCGCCCACCACTTGCCTGGCAGCGCGACGGTGCCCTGGCGAATGTCGCCAGACACGTGAAGGACCGCATTGAGACCACCGCGTTCGTTGTGCACGCGGATCTCGCTGCCTGAAACGAGGCCGCGCGCCGACGCGTCGTCCGCATGCATGTGCAGGGTCGGGCGACGCTCCGCCTTTTGCTGCGCCGGCATGTTGGCGAACGTCGAGTTCAGAAAATGGTGCGCCTTGGGTGTCAGCAGCTGCAGCCCGTCATGCGCCGCGGGAAGACTTGGCGTTTCGTGCATCCGGATTCTCACACCGCCCGGGCCGAACGCCGGACGCGGCGGTGAGCTCTTGACGAAGCCGCGCGTCTTCACGTCCTCGAGCGTCACACCTTCCGGCAGCGCGGCGGCGGCGATTTCTTCGTCGCTCTCTCGAAAAGCGGCACCGTCGAGTCCCAGTCGTGGTGCGAGCAGGCGCATCATGGCTCCGTGTGATTTCGCTTCGCCGAGCGGCGCAATCGCTGGAAGGTTCGCGCTGATGTAGTGATGACCCCAGGCGCCCTGCACGTCGAAGTGCTCGAGCTGCGTAGTCGATGGCAGCACGATGTCGGCGTATTTGGCCGTATCAGTCAAGAAGTGTTCAGCGACCACGAGGAACAAGTCTTCGCGTGCGAGGCCGTTTCGCACGCGGCGGGCGTCTGGCTGG
>JBKJTD010000315.1:0-23836 GCA_046590915.1 Vicinamibacterales bacterium | reverse complement strand
CCGACCATCCGCCCCGTCCTGGTTGAATACATCTTGTTGAATGCGCCACCGTCAAACAGCGCAGCGCCCTTGAGTGTGTTCAGCGCCTTGGCCATGCGGCGGTCATAGTCACTGGTGCTCAGCAGCTTCAATTCGTGTGCGGCGTACAGTGCCGACAGCCCACTCGCGATGTCCCACACTGTGGCGTATGGATAGCCGTGGGTGGGCTCAACCAGTCCCGTGGATGGCTGGTAGTGCCTGTCCACATACGCCCACGCGGTGGCGGCGGCCTCCGCAATCACGCGTCGGTCGTCCGGGAACACCAGTGATGCACGCGTCAGTTGATCGAGTTCCTGATCCGCAATCGGGGCGCTCGAGGGCTGGTTCACCCCGGACGACAGGTTCGCGCCAAATGGCGCAGCGCCGAGCGTCAGCGCAGCGAAGCAGACGGTCAGGCACACAAGCGACGCGGCGAGTCGGCTGGTCACGGCAGCGGTCGCACCATGGGGGCCGCCTGTTGCAACAGGGCCGCCACATCAGTGTGGCCATTGCCAGTCGCCAGAGAGAACGCGGTCGCGCCGCTGCGATTGCGCAGGGTGGCATCCGCCTTCGCCTCGAGTAGTGCACGCGCTGCGGCGAGGTGACCGTTGTTGGAGGCGTACATCAATGCGCTGTGACCGCCGGCGTCCACCGCCGCCACCTGCGCGCCTTTCGCGAGCAGGGTCGTGATGATGGTCGCGTGTCCGCGGCTGGAGGCGTGCATGAGGCTGGTCATCCCGCGATCGTTCTTCGCATTGACGTCCACGCCCCAATTGATGAGTGTGGTGACCATCTGCTCCCGACCCAGAAACGATGCCAGCATCAACGCCGACCATTGATCGTCCTGCACGTAGGCAATCGCACCCTTCTCAAGAAGCAGAGACACGACATCGTCGTGGCCGGCCCGGATGGCCCGCATGAGCGGGAGCGCTGGAACCGGTCGCTCGGCACGCACATCCGCCCCCTTGCCGATGAGCGCGCGAACAATCTCGAGATCGCCGTTCCCCGCCGCCGCCGACAGCGCCGTCAATCCGTCATCGTTGGTCAGATTCATATTCGCATCGGCGTCAAGCAGCTCTCGCACGACCGGCAGGTGCCGAGCTGCGGTCGCGGCGACAAGGGCGGTGGCACCGCCTGCGCCGCGACTATCTACCGGCATCCCGGCGTCGAGAAGCAGCGCGACGGCCTGCACGTCGCCCTCGGCTGCCTGTCCGACCAGGGCATCGGCCGTGTACGGAACCTGAAGCTCGGCGAGCGCGAGTCTGGGGTCGCGACCGCAGCCGGTGATCGTCATCAGAGCGACCACGATCCCGACCGGCACGTGCAAACGGCCCATCGCAGTTACTTCAACAACGCGACAACGTCGGTGTGTTTATTGAGCGCGGCGAAATCACGTGCCGATTTTTTCTGGTGATTCACAGCCTTTACGTTGGCGCCCTTCGCAAGCAGCACCTTGACCGCGTCAGCATGTCCTTTTTCAGCAGCGCTCATCAGTGCCGTCCAGCCATCGGCGGTCGCCGCGTTGATCCGGGCACCTCCCGCGACCAGCGCCTCAACCACGGCTGCTTCTCCAGTGTCTGCCGCAGACATCAACGCAGTCCACCCGTCATTATTCTTGTCGTTCACATCGACGCCGGCGGCGAGCAATGCCTGTGTGGAGGCGACATCGCCTGCCTTCGCGGTGGCCATCAGAATGGTCCACCCATCAGCGGCGGCCGCCACGGTTGCGCCTTTCGCCATGAGTGCGCGTACCAAGTCGGGACTCTGGGCTTCAGCGGCAGCCATCAACGCCGAATAGCCTGTAGCGGTACGGGCATTGACGTCCGCGCCCTTGTCCATCAGGGCTTGTGCCGCGCTGATGTGGCCATTTTTCGCAGCGGCCATCAGGGGCGAAAAGCCTTCGGCATTGGTGGCCGATGGCTGTGCGCCCTTGTTGAGCAGCGTCTGCACGACCGACGTATGACCTGCCTGAGCCGCGGCATGCAGCGGGGTCCACCCATCGGGATTACCTGTGCCTGGATTCAGACCTTCTTTCAACAGCGCGTCGACCCGTTCGACCGACCCATCAGCGGCAGCGGCCACAAGGTCCGCCGCCGTACTGGGTTCTTTGCGGTCGCATGCCGCGGCCGCACACACACCCATTACCAACAGCACAGGCACGATCCGTCGTGTCGCAGGAAACATCGTCATCAACATCCTCCGGTAAACTTTCCGAGCATACACAGTAGGCCGTCACAAACTGTGTGCGCTGTGCCCTCTGACACAGACCTCACGGGTAAACGCGGGCATGATACAGATGCAAGTTATTCGCCGAATGGTGACCTGACCACAGCCCCAAGGAGCCACGTCCATGTCGATCGCTCGTTGCTTAGTTCGTCCCGGTGTTGCCGGGCTCGTTATCGCCGTCGCCCCGCTGGCGGCAGCCACAGTCGCGCAGGCGCAAACAGCCGCCAGCGCGTCTCCTGCTCCAATCGTCGTACCCTCGCAGGCGCCGGCCCCGGCAGCGACCTGGGCGTTGATTGCCGGTTATGAGCGGGACTCGCACGGGTCCAGTTACGGTTTTGCGGGCCCCGCGTATGTGAAGCCGGTGCGGCCGGGCCTTGCGTGGACCGCGAGGCTGTTTGGCAGCTATCTCACCTACGAATTCAGCGACCTGTCGCGCCGCACGGAAGTGCGGGCACCCGGTGCCAATGGTTCGTTGGGCCTCCAGTTTGGCGAGCGCAACACCTTCACTGTAGTGGCCGGCCCGGCCGTGTCGTGGCGCACGGAGACGGTCATCCCGGTCACCGGCGTTGAGTTCGAGAGGACTGACACCCGGTGGGGAGTCAATGTCGGCGCTGAGGCGTATCTGAACCCGACGTCGCACAGCAACGTGCAGGCGCTCGTCAACTACAACACGACCGACAAATACATCTGGAGCCGTGCAGCATTCAAGCAGCAGGTCAGCAATCTCTCCGGTAGCGGAACGACCGCAGTGTCACTTGGTGTGGAAGGCATCGCGCAGGGCAACGACGATATCCGCTCGCTTCAGGGCGGAGGCCTGCTGGAATTGGCGCACAATCCGTCAACGGTGTCGCTGACGTTTCGCGCGGGCTACAAGCGCTCGACGTTTGAATTCGGGCCGTCGAAGTCGGGAGCGTATTTCGGCGTGGGTTTCTACAAGCGTTTGCGTTGAGCCCGGCGCTCAATGGCACTGGCTGAATGGCCCTGCGTCTTCAGAACGTCAGGGCCATTTCCAGTCCGAATTCACCCGGCCGCTTGAGGGTCCGCACCTGCGGAAACACCTGTTGAATGATCGGCAGGCCAAACCCACCTTCGGGAATGTTCTCCAAGTTCAGCGGGCACCAGTCTGGCGCGGGTCCAGCCAGGTCAAAGCCTGCGCCCTGATCGTAGATACTCACGATCAACTGGCGGCCAACCAGTCGCAGCGTGCACAGGATTTCGGCGTCAGGCACCTGCGCCGTGTTGCCGTGTCGAACCGCATTATTGAGCGCTTCGGCAATCGCCACTTCAAACAGCGACTCGGAGGCGGCAGGCACCTTCATTGACCGCGCGGCCTCGATGATGAACGCAGCCGTAGGCCGAATCGAGTCCACACGATTGGGCACACTGATTCGGGCAAAGACCGCGCTCGGCTGATCGGCGGTGGACACGTCAATTCTTGAGGGCATTGTGGGAGGTCAAAAACTCCATCAGCGTGCGATCGTCATCAGTCCAGTTGCGACGTTCGCGGGCATCATCAACGATAAACCCGTAGCCTGTTTTCGCCAGTTCGACCGTGGCCCCATGGCGATCGACGCAGAAGCGTCCACTGACAAGTTTTTCCCGAATCTCTGCAAACCCGGAGACCCGCGTGTGGTCGTCCACGACGCACGCGTCAATATGCGCCCCTGATTCGATCACGCAATTGCGGCCGATGACCGTGGGGCCGATGATGGTGGCACCTGCCTCAATCGCGGTGCTCGATCCCAGATAGACCGGCGGGCGGATGTCACACGCAGCGAGATCGACCGCGAGGTTGATGCCCGCCCAGATGCCCGGGGCCAGCTCCCGCCCTGGCATGTCAATCTTGAAATCGCCGCGCAGCACCATCTGGGTGGCCTTCCAATAGTCGGGCGCATTGCCGATGTCGATCCAGGAAAATGGCAGTGTCACTCCGAAGAACGGCAGCCCACGCGACGCCAGAAGCGGAAACAAATGTCCACCGATGTCAAAGGAGGTTCCGGCCGGGATGTAGTCGAAGATTTCGGGCTCGAACAGGTAGATGCCGGTGTTGACGGTCGTGCTGACCGCGTCTTCGGGCTCGGGTTTTTCCTGAAACTGTTCAATCCGTCCGTCGGGGGCGGTCTTGACCACACCGTATGCGCGCACCTGCTCCCGAGGGACGTCTTTGAGCACGATCGTCGCCAGCGCCTTGCGTGACCGGTGAAAGGCGAGCGCGGCAGTCAAGTCGAGATCGATCAGCGCGTCACCACACAGCACCGCGAACGTGTCATCAAAAAAACCGGAAAACTCCTGGATTTTTTTCAGGCCGCCGGCCGAGCCGGCACCCTCTGGGACCGCCTGCCCGTCGGCGTGATATCCCTCGAAGCTGTAGCCGATCTGGACGCCGAACCGCGAGCCCTCACGGAAGTAGGATTCGATGTTGTCGGCGAGATAGGATGTCGAGATCATGATCTGATCGAACCCGTGCTGCCGCAGCACATCAATCAGAAATTCCATGACCGGCCGACTGATGATGGGTATCATCGGCTTCGGGATGGTGTCGGTCAGCGGTTTGACGCGTGTCCCCTTGCCACCCGCAAGAATCATCGCCTTCATTGCAGACTCAGGAAAAGCTTTGCGCCGCCAGGTCCACCGAGGGGTAGCTCGAGAACACGCGATGCAGGCGGATAATTTCCAGCAACGCCACAACCGGAGGCCGGACATTAGCGAGTCGAACGTCGCCATCCGTGTTGCGAAGCTTTACCGTCTTGAGGGCCGTCACCAGTGCACCCAATCCGGAGCTGTCAATGAAGTTGACGTCTTCAAGGTCCACGACGAGTTTGGTATGGCCCCCCACCTGAATCAACTCGAGCATGGCCGCCCGAAACTCGCCGGCGACCTGCAGATCCATCCGCTGCTCCATTGGTCGAATCACTGCAGCGCCCTGATTCTCGACGACATTAATCTGCATCAGCTCTCGGCCCCTTCATGTCCTCACCGTACGCGCACACGCACTCACGCGCTGTCTCCAAGGGCACACCAGACGTCGGGCTGACATCACGGCTGAGCCACACGTACCCGCGTCAGGTAGTCCTGCAGCGCGAGGATCTGCAACCGGATTTCAGCGGCGTTTTCAGCCTCAGCCGCGCGTTCCAAGGCGGCGCCAATCTCTGCGATGCCGCCGAAGCCATACCCGTAGCCCGTGCCCTTGAGGTTGTGACCTATTCGGGCGATCGCGCGAAATCCACCCCCAGCCAGTTCCTGGGTAATCTTCGTGACGTCTTCCCACCGGCGGTTGAGATAAGTAGGGATCAGCCCTTTCAGCCGCGGATCAGGAATGACGTGAACCGGCACACCAGGCGCACGCCTCAACACTCCGACGGTAAGGTCATCGCCCAGCGTCCCGGTGGCAGTCGCCCGGGTAATCAGCTCGCGCGCGATGGTCGCGGCAGACAACGCGTGGGTGAAGGCCTTGGCCTCAGTGGAGCCCGTCCGGAAGATGTCGGGCAAGGCCTGAGTGAGCCCGTCGCTGTGGATGACCAGCACGTCACCGGGGCCAATCGTCACCACCCCTTCGGCATACACCTCGTCGTCAAGCACCCCGATGGGAAGACCACTCGCCGGCAGATTTTCAATGTCCCCATTGGCCTTGGCGAGAAAGACATGTCCATGCCCCGCATCGACGTAGCGCAGTTCGCCGGTCGCCAGATCCACCCGGGCATGAAACAAGGTGACAAAGGAACCCGACCGCGACAGGTCACTGAGCAGCGTGCCTGCGGCGGCTTGGACGGCGGCGGCGGGTGGCAGTTCCAGGGCGGCAGCCCTGAGCACGGCCCGAACGCTCGACATCAGGAGCGCGGCAGCCATGCCTTTGCCCATGACGTCACCCACGGTCATGGTCAGCACGCCTTCAGTGGGCCGTTGCCAGTCGTAAAAGTCCCCGCCGACCGCTCGCGCAGGCACACATTGCGCGATGAACTCCCATCCGTCCATGATCGGACTCTCGGTGGGCAGGAGCGAAGATTGGATCGACGCGGCTCTGGAGAGTTCGTCGCCCAGTTGCTGCTGTTCCAGCTGCTGCTGTCGTTCCTGCGACAACCTGGGCGCGGTCCGGTCGACCACGGCTTTGAGGTCCTCGACCGTGAACGGCTTCCGGAGATAGTCGTCGGCTCCGGTCCGGAGGGCGCGGATAGCCACGTCTTCTGACCCGTGCGCGGTAATTAAAATGACCGCAACGTCGAAGCCTTGAAGTCGGATTTGACGAAGCGTTTCCAGCCCGTCCATCCCGACCATCGCCTGGTCGAGGAACACGATGTCGGTGGCGTGCTGTTTGAGATGGACGAGCGACGCTTCGCCGCTGGGCACAGTCGCCACATCGTAGCCCTCTCCGGTGAGATGCGCGTACAACAACTCCCGCATATCCTCATCGTCGTCAACCACCAGCATCCGCGAAATCGGGGCCGTCATGTCGGGCGGGCGATCTGCCAAGGCAAGCGGGGTGACGAATGCCGGGTTGTAGCGCATTGCCAGTCTGAGATAGCAACGCATGTGCCAATCAGTACTGGTGACTTGCGACGTGCGAATGGAGACGACGCAGTATCAGATTGCTCAGGATGGGCCCTCAGTGACCCACAAATGCCCAAGATCAACCCCGGACCGAGAAGGGAATTTCGATCGGATCGAGGTGCGTGCCCCGCATCTTCTTCACATAGAGCATGCGGCGGTACGCGCCATCCCCGGCCTGCATGCGTAGCTGCAAGACGCCTGATACCAGATATTCAGCCGTCTCCCCGATATTCTGGGGGTCGGACATCATCGTGCGCGAGGTGAGGAGCACCGTGCAGCCAAGATTGTCCTCGAACGCCAGAAGCAACGACCGGAGGTAGTCCTGGGCTGCGCCCCGCAGCAGATCGGGCGGCACAAGCGAGGTGAGCGAATCGATGACCAGGCGGGTCGCCTTCGCTTTGGCCACCTGTTGACTCAAGTCGGTGGCCACGTTTCGCGCATCGATGGGAAGCGTCCGGTTCTTGTTTCTCGAGGCCGTGAAATACGGCGAGGCATCGAGCACCGTGAGCATGCCCGAGGCGACGGCGGCATCGAGTCCGCCCGAAAGCCGGCTCACATCGGCCAACAAATGCAGGGGTTTCTGGTCGAGACTCACATACACGGCCGGCTGCCCCAGTGCGATGCCTGCCGCCACGTAACGGAGGGCAAAGACAGTCTTGCCGCTCCCGGATTGTCCGCCAAGCAGGATGGCTCTGTTGGCCGGGAATCCCCCCTCCAACAATGCATCGAGCGTGGGTGTACCGGTCGAGACTCGCGACGCTGGGTCGGTGGATGTGTTGATGCCCATAAATTCAGTTATCGGCTATGCAGCGCGCAATCGGTCGACAAACATTTCATCCTGAGCCGCGATCTGCACAGGGCGGTTGAAGTAGAAGAAGAGCGTGGAGAGCAGGATCGCGTGATACGACGCCCACAGGGTGGTCACCACATACGCCATCTCGACGGCGACAAACACCAGGTGCCACAGCCCCGCGAGCGCGGCAATGACGTTGACGGCAAACAGCACTGCTTCAACCGGCATGTTGGTGATGGGCACGCGCCCACCCACACCTTTGGGCGTCACGGCAAAGGCGCGCTTGAGTCCGAACACCGCCACCGCCGCCGCCTTGGAATATGTCCACGTGCTGGCAAAGCTCAGCGCGCTTGCAAGCCACACGCCCCGCACCGGGTATCGCCGGAGCTTCATGCCAAAGAAAAAGAGGTTCATGGTGAAAAAGATATAGGGCACAAAAAAGACCACGTAGAGATCGGAATGCGTCCGCACCGGACGGAGACCGAACAGCAGGAACGCGATAGGTGCGAACATGAACACCAAGTTGGCCCACCCGACAAAGTAGTAGCTGCCCGAGAGCAGATACTCCCAGTACTGACCAGGTGTCAGCATGCGGGGATTGGTGAACGCCAGCCGCAGGACTTTCAAGCCGACGGCCATCGAGCCCATCGACC
This sequence comes from Vicinamibacterales bacterium, assembly GCA_046590915.1. Classification (GTDB taxonomy): domain Bacteria; phylum Acidobacteriota; class Vicinamibacteria; order Vicinamibacterales; family SCN-69-37; genus SYFT01. The sequence continues at coordinate 15,601 of JBKJTD010000315.1, read as the reverse complement.
ACCGCATATGCTGGGTGAAGTAGGCCGGCAACGTCTCGGGCCCCATGCCGAGCACGTACGGTTCATTGATAAAGTCGGTTGTCCACCCCTTGGCGTGCAATCGCAGCGACGTCGCAAAATCCTCCGTCACGGTGGTCTCGTCAAAAAATTGCCGGCGGCCGTCGACGTGTACCTCAATAGAGAGCAGCGCCGAACGGCGAAGCACCACGTTGGAGCCGCAGCAGAAAATGGCGTTTGAATGCGCCTTGCCCTCACAGATGTACTCAAAGAAGATCGCTTGCTGAAATGCGGCGGCCTCGGCAACCGGAAGGCCGGCAAGATTGACGTAGACCTGCGGCGCCTGGATCATGGCAATCCTCGGGCCTTGGTCGAACATCGGAATCACGTCTTTCAGCCACGCTTCGGTCGGACGCTGGTCGGCGTCGAGCAGCGCCACGAACTCCTCATCCAACTCCAGCAGCAGGTCGTTGATTGCGCCAGCCTTGTACCCGGCTCGATTGGTGCGCTGCTTGAGCGTCGCGCCGTACTTGGCCGCGAGCCGTTTGCCGGCAAGTCGGCACTCCTCTTTGGTGGAATCATCGAGCAGATACAGATGGACCGCCGGGTAATCCATCGCGCGAATCGCCGCAAGCGTCTGGTCAAGGACATCTTCGGGCTCATTAAATGCGGCGACCAGGAGGGCCACTGGATGGTGTGACGGTCGCGCAAACAGTGGTGGTGCCCTGTGCGCGGTGCGCTTGGCCGCTTTCACCACACTGGAAAAGTACCCCACGGCGTGAAACATCAGGAACAGTTCAGCCGAGAGCAGCAAGACCGCCAGGATTCCTTCTACGGCCGACACCCCATCCAATGACACCGTCGACAACCGAACAGCCAGGTAGATCACCATCGAGACGATGGTGATTGCGGTGGTCGCAAACAGCAGTTGGTAGGTGAAGTCAGCACGCGCGGACCATCTGCGGCCGCCGGAATCCGGCATCATGCCGTCAGCCTACCGGAAGGCCGTCGGGGGTCGCAGTCCAGTTGGGGACACAGCCCCGTCGTGGGTGATGTTACTAGCGGCGCAACGCGACAGGGCTGACAGCCGACGTCTGAGCCGGAGACGCAGGCTCAGCCAACATCCCCGTCAGAAACGCGCCAAATGCGGCCTTGGGTGAGCCGTCGGCGTGCAGCAGTCCCCAGTGCCGTTCGGCCTGGCCGTGGTAGTTCTTGGTGTCGAACTTCGGGTCATCGGCCAGCATGCGCCACACCATGCCCTGCACCCCTGCTGCCCGGAAGTCAGACATCCGGTCGAAAATCGCGGCGACAACCTTGGCCTGTGACGCTTCGTAGGACTGCTCGGGATAGGACGAAAATCCAACGTCCGTGATGAACGTCGGCTTTCCAAAGGTCGTGTGCAGGTAGCGCGCAGCTTTGAGCAGGTGGTCGGCCCCAGCCAGATACGTCGCCTTGTCGCGCACCGAAGACTGAAGCGACATGGTGCCGAGCATATCGGCGGCGGCTATGGCTTTCGGGAAGCGCTTCCAATGGACCTGTCCCCAGTTGCCAAAACCTACGATGACCTTGATGCCGCGGCGCTGGAAGATCCTGGCCTGCTCCGCAAGATGTTCGTCAAAGGGTGCATACGTCTCGATGCCGTTCTTGTTGAACTCGGTCTCGATGACCACCAGTGGAGGTCCTGATTTTCCGCCGGCTCGTACGATGAGGTCCGCCAGTTCATTGGACAAGCGGGTCCACGTCGCCTGGTCTTTCTGGACCCCGTGATACCGATCCTTGCACCCGTTTTGAACACAGCTTGGGCTGATGTCGTCGCCCCAGTACCACCACTGCACCACGGGGATCGTGCGGGCCGCCTTGGCTTGACGCAGCTCCTCCTCCAGGCCCCTCCAGCCGAGTTTTTGGTTCCAAGGGCCCGCCCACATGCTTCCGAATGAAACTGGCATACCCATTGCAATTGCTTGGGATGCGGACTTGGCATTCACACCGAAACGCATGGGTGCCTCCGCATTAACCGCACCGCCGAAAGCGGGCAGCAGGGCGCACAGGGCAACCGTGAGGCCAGGCAGCCAGATGGATTTCTTCATTGAGCCTGCAAACTGGCTCGATGTGACGCGCAGTGCGGTCAATTGCACGTGTGTTCCCCCCGGGTAACGCGTACGTGAAGCACAACGACACGTCGCCCAACCTGCCTACATCCGATGAGGACTGAGGCGGGCGAGCGATGTCAGCTTTGCTGTATCTTGGATTCTACCGTATTTGGACAAAGAAAGGGCAATGTTTGCCCTCCGGGTGTCAAACGCAGGTTCCGATGATGTCTCGGCTCTTGCAGGCTTTTGGCCCCGCGCTTGCAAACATCAGAGGTATGGCGCAGCGAGTAACCTGGGAGGAGATGCTCAACGTGATGACCGATGCGGAAATCCGTCACCGCGACGCCATCACATTGGAATCCTATCGGTGGCAGTTGCTGGAGGCGTCAGCGCGATTGTCAACAACGAGGTTAATCATTGCACGGCCATCGCCCGTCCTGGACGCCACCGAGGAGGCTTTGCTCCGCCCTCTGGAATCGGCCAGTGCTGATCCCTTTGGACGGCTCGTGGGAGAGGACCGCCTCCCCGAAACAACACGTCGTCACCGCACAGGGTAGCGGCACAATCTAATCTATTAGTCGGGCATTGAGGGGTCGGGAAGCTGTTCACGCTCTTTCAACTCGGCCTTGATTTGTTCGGTCTCCCTGGCCTCCTCCTCGTCCACACAATCGACTTCGTCACCACAATCTTCAGCATCGGTCTCCGGTACTTCCGGGTCCGGCACTTCTGTCGTTATGTTTTCTCTCATGGTTTGTCCCCTGCTTTGTGCTGGATGTAGGCGCCAAGCGCATCAATTGAATCAGCACGAACTGTGCCACGCGTCAAAGCATCCTGCGACGCTTGGCCGAGTAATTGCTCTCACCCGAAGCAAGGAGTTTCTAAATGTTTAACGAGATAATCGCCACGACGTCCGTGCCCAGTCCACCGATTCCGCCGGTATTGCCACCTGACGATCCGAATGCACCGGACATCGGACGAGAGCCAAGCATCGATCCCCCACCCACCGTCCCGGACCACGATGCTCCGTCTCAGGACCCACTACGCCCGCCTACGCCTGGATTGACGACCTGATCAGAACGACGGCGCGAAGTCGAACACGAACCGCCACCCCTTGCCTGGGCGGTTCAACGGCTTCGCGCCAGCCAGCTGGACGATGACGTAACCGAAGGCGTTGACGCGAACGCCGGCACCCACACTGGAAACGAATCGTCGATCACCATCAGCGAATGACGGGCGGCTGGCTGCAGTCCATGCAACGCCGGTATCAGCGAACAGAAATCCCTCGATCGGAATCGGCCCGTAGTTGTATTCGCCGGTGAACGCCCCCAAGAGCGGAAACCGCAGTTCAGCCGTGCCCACAAGCATGCGCGAACCGATCAACCGATCGAAGACAGGGCAGGCACCGGACGCCGACCCGCACTCGGTCGCATCAAACGAGTCCACGTCGTAGCCGCGAACCAGTGACGGATATCCGATGAACAACTCTGAGAGTCTCGGATCTTCGGCATCGCCGCCGTAGCGACCGACGTGCAATCCCCGCACGGCTAGCGTGAAGGGCCGCACCACCGACAGATACCGGCGATAGTCGAGCACGAGGTTTGTGTAATTGAGTGAGCCGGCAGTCTGCGTCACGTCGAAGCGGTATCGCTGCCCATTGACGGGACCGACGGGGCCTGAGCTGGTCTGATCATTGACCAGCGCAGCAGACACATCCGCCAGGTTCAGCCCATTGGGTGCGTCGAGCGACTCTTTGCTGTCGCCAAGAAATTCCCCGGTGTTGAAGTCAAAGAACCGCGTCTCGATTTCGCGACCAAAAAAGATCCGCCGCCCTCCACCCTGCAACTCGAACCTCGTTGCTCTGGAAAACGGATACATCGCCAGCGCACGTCCCTGGAGTTCGGTCTGCCGAATCAGGAACGTTTCGTCGACAATCACCGCCCGGTTGTTAATCACGTCGACGCTCTGCCGGAATTGCGCGGTCACATACGGCACGTACTGCGCGACGCCGCCCCAGTTCCAGCGCGACTTCCGATTGATGTAGGCAACCTGCCCTCCCAGATCCTTGAGTCCGCCGTTGGCCTGCACCAACAGGCTCAGGGTGTGCACCCCGAGGATGTCGCTGAACTGCATACCGATGCCGCCACTGGCAAACGCGCCGACGTTGCCTGCGGCGCCGATGCCGCCGGAGGCGCCAATGAAGTCGAGCTGCAGCCCGGATTTGTACGGTTCAGGGGCCTCGGGCTCAGCCAACTGCGGTACTTCCACTGGGGCCACCACCTCGGCCGTGCGCTCCCCAAACAATGGCTGCACCGCAGCCATCGTCGGCGGCTCCGAACCCTGTGCGGGCAAGTCGGCAATGCGCAGGTCGTATCCGCCGCCAGTGAAGACACCAAAGGCATATTGATTGGCGTCGGCAGCGACGGAGATAGCCGGGCTGAGCGTGGTCAACCCAGAGACACCGGTCGTGACATCGCTCAGGCGCGAGTACGTGCCCGCCTGCAGGTCGAGCCGATATACATTGGGCACACCATCGGGAGCAGCCACCATCACCAGTGCGCGACCTTCTTTTGTCCACTGTGGATTGATGTGACGCGCATTGGGCAGTGCGGCCAGCGCCTCGACGCGACCATCAGCCACCGTCAGCAAGGCGGGTTGCATCGGACCGAACTGCAACCGCTCCAGGTCGCTCGTGAAACGATCGCTGACAAACGCGATATGTTGCCCTGTCGGTGACCAGGCCGGGTGCAGATCCGCCCACGCATCGTTGGTCAATCGGCGCGTGGCCCCGCTGGCGATATCAAACACATAGAGATCAGAGTAGCCGCCGGCGTGCCCGGAGAACGCAATTGACCGGCCATCAGGCGACCACGTCGGATGCCAGGCGTCGTCGACAGACTTGAGCACAAATTCCTGGCTGCCGCCACGCCCGTCGACTTGCACGACGTTCAGAGTGGGTTGCCCTTTCTGAATGGTGGTGAATGCAAAACGTCGGCTCTGCGCGTCCCACCCGCCCGATGAGGTCACAAATTGGAGGCTTTCCAGATGAGGGTCGGTGGCACTGCTCGTGAGACGGCGGGCGACTCGGCCTGTGGTGGCATCAACCAGAAAAAGATCGATCGAAAAGAGATCGCGCTCCGAGAGATACACCAGCCATCGTCCGTCGGGACTCAGCGATGGGGACACGTGGAGGCGTCCTTGACGAGGGGTATCCCCCGACACGATCTCTCGACCTGGCAGGGTGCCGCCGGCACGCAGAATACCGTGACGCTCTCGAAGAGAAGCCTGCCACTCGGCCGATAGGGTTTTGATGTCCTGACCGGTAGCCTCCTCGATTCCTTTGATAGGGTCACGTGCGCTCACCGCGGCAAGGAAGGCATTGGGCACCACTTGGGCGCCAAATTTTGATGCCAGAAAGGCCCACGCACCGTGCCCGATTCGGTACGGGAAGTACTTCGGATTGTGCAGGTCCTCAAACCCGGGGAGTTCCTCCTCCTGCGCGAGCGACCGGAGCCACATGGCGGTGTGCGGATCGGAGGACCCGAGTGTCAGGTACTCGGCCATGCCTTCGATGAACCACAGCGGAAGCGCCAGAGCGCCTTCCCCACCGAGCTCAAACTGAAACGCATGCACCAATTCATGGCCGATGACATGGTCGGTTTCCCCGAGGCTGCTCGCAAACGGCAACACCATGCGGCGTTTGAGCAGCTCGGTGACACCTCCAGTGCTTTCCCCGATGAGACCTTCCACCACCTGTGTCTGGCCAAAGTGCGGTTGGCTCGCGTACATGATGAGCGGCTGGCGACCGACCAGGGGTAGACCGAACGCAGTGGTCAGCCGGGAACGCCACGCCTCAGCCATGCGCGCGGCTTTGGTCGCGGCTTCTTTCTCCTCAGGATAAAAATAGACGTCAAAGTTCGTCGTCCGAAGGACCTGGAAATCGAACTTCTCGTATTGAACTTTGTTTTGCCCGAAATATTGCGCCCACGCCGGCTGCGCGATGCACATCGTGCACAGCCACACTCCGACCACCCACCTGCATGCTGAGGATCCCATGCCCAGGTGTAATACGAATTCGGTGCCAAATTTCGGCGTCTATAACACGGCCTGGATCGCCTTCAGAAAGGCGGCTGCATCCAACGGCTCCACACAATAGGCATCAAATCCGGACGGCCACGCGGAATAGGTTTTGCACAGTACACGGCACATGACTCCAAATCTCAGTCGAAATGAACGTCTTCTGACCGTAATGGCAGGCGTGGGCGTGATGGGCCTGGCGGTCTATTTCCCCCGCTTCCGGAAGCCATTGGCTGTGACGTCCGCGTCCCTTATCGCGCGTGCTACCGCCGGTTACTGCCCGGTTGCCGCCATGTGCCGACCAGGGTTCAGAGCCGACGACACACGCGTCGCGCTGGGCGGCGCTGGGGGCAGTCACCTTGCGCAGGTTATCGTCATCAACGCTTCAGCCGACGAGGCCTACCGCTTCTGGCGTGACCCACTGCATCTGTCTCAGGTGCTCCCCCCGACCGTGCACGTGACCGAGAGGAACAATCGGCTCTGGGACTGGACGCTGGGCACCGAGGGCATCCCCAATCTGGCGACATGGACGTCGGAGATCATTCACGACGAACCGGGCAGGCTGCTGTCGTGGAAAACCACCGAACACTCAACGATTGTCAGCGCCGGGAGCGTGACGTTCAGCCCACCGCCCAATGGTCGCGGCACCGAGGTGCGCGTGCGCATGCAGTACTCCCCGCCTATGGGCAAACTCGGCGCGGCGGTGGCGCGTGTGGCGGGGCATGGAGCCGATCAATTCGTGCGCGATTACCTGCGCGACATCAAACATTTCATCGAGCTCAGTGCGTCCAACGGATGCCAACCAGAAACGCGCGCTGAATTCTGAAGGTGCCATTGACGCTGTCGGTGAACTCCGCGTGGCCGGCCTGATGAAGGTTTCGCCCCTGCACATACACCGCCGCCCGACTGTTGATGGCCCAGTCGATGCGCGCGTTTGATGTGGCGTACCCAGCCTCCTTCAGCGCCGGAAGGCCCGAGAGTGCGCGCAGGAACCAGTCCACCGTCACCCGCCCTGGCAAATGCAGCGTCGAGGCCACCTGCAGTTGATGACGTGGGCTCCCGCCTTCATTTCTCGCCTCCTGCGTGCCGTCGACACTGCCGGGCCGGCGATGCAATTGCATCCGCAGCCATGAGTAGTTCACGCTGGTCCGCCACCATGAGGTCGGTCGCACGTCGTTGGTAATCTCGACGCCATAACTGCGTCCCCGAAGCCCGTTGCCAAGACTGACCGGCACGATCACCCGCGATCCTGCACCGTCGGACTCGACAAACGGGGCCCCGAACTCCGTGCTCATGACATGGTCATGCCGATTGCGGAAGGCCGCAACGGTTGTGAGCAGCTTCGGGTGCGGCATGGTGACGAGGCTTCCTTCAAACGCGGTCAACTCCTCAGACCGAAACGCCGGATTGGGGCTGAGCCACAGAAACGTCGGCTCGGTCGGGCTGAGCAGCATGGCTGTCGACAAGTCGTGTTCCAGCCTTGATGGAGTGCGCACCGCCCGTGCGACAGACACAGAAAACGCGGTGGCCGATGACGCCGTCCAAGCCAGACGCGCGCTCGGCTGCCACTCGAAGCCGCTGTAGTCGTTGTGCTCGAGCTTGGTTCCCACCGTCAAGCTGAGGCGCTCAGGGACCAGGGCAACCTCGTCCTGCACAAATGCCGAATACAACTGATCCGTCCGGTTCGCAGGGACAAAACGCAGCGTCCCTCTGGTCGTCGTGGCACCCTTGATGTGCCGCGCGCCTGCGCCCCACAACACCCCGTGCCGGCCACGCAGAGCTCCCTGCTGAAGGTCGAGATCGAGAATGTGCTGCCGTTCACTGAACACCAGCTGCGAGCGTGAGGAATAGTCGTAATACCCCTGCACCTGCAGGGATCGGGGGTCACCCGCCCGCCGTGTCCATCGCCACAAAAGGTTTCCACCTTGCAGCGCATCATCGGTGACTTCATCCCGGCGCGAGGGCGGTGTCACGGTCGTCAAGGCGGCACGCTGCCCGATGACCGTGCGATACGCGTCACCCTGCACGATGAACGCGCCAGCGCGATTCTGCCACTCAATGCGCGCCCCCCCCTGCAACAATCGCGCATCGTCGTATTCAAGTCCGAGCGAATTCTCCTGCGGCGACCGCATTGAGGCCTTGCCGGAGATGCGGTACCGCACACGCGAACCGCCGCCGTGGGAGATCCCGACCGCCAATGGATCTTCGGTTCCGGTACGCGCGTTGACACTCGTGCCTGCCGAGGCCGCGGCGGACTTTCTCACAATGTTGACGATGCCGGTGACGGCGTTGGCACCCCAGAGGCTGCCGCCGGGACCGCGGACCACCTCGATTCGCTCGATGTCCAGGAGCGGAATGTCCTGCACCTCCCAGTAGGTGCCGGCAAACAGCGGTGAGTACACCGCACGGCCATCAATCATCACCAGCATGGCGCGCGCGAGCCGATCTGTGAATCCACGGATGCCCATGGCCCACTTGTTGCCGTCGATCTGTGCGACGTGCAGACCCGGCACCATGCGCAACACTTCGGGCAGTGTCACGGCACCGGATTGGCGGATTTCGTCGCTGGTAATCATCGTCACACTGGCCGGTGCAGTCAACCGCGACTGAGGGACACGGCTCGCCACGCTGACGGGCACCCCCATCAATTGCTCAAGGCTCATGGCGCGCAGGTCCGGACTTCCCCCGGCGGTTTGTGCGCCAGCAGTTGATGGCAGTGTCCCCATCAACGCCAGAATGGCAAACGCGCGTGCAACACGTCGAGTGGTCATTGGCAGCTCATATCCGGGAACGCGCGGTGCCAATCGCCTTCAGCAACTGTTTCCGATCAAACGGTTTGGCAATGTGCATCTGGAAGCCCGCCTGCGCACTGCGCGCCACCTGTTCTTCGGTGGCGTGCGCAGTGACGGCAATTGCCGGCGTGACGCTACCAGCCTGCCGATCCAGTTCGCGAACTCGTGACAGCAACTCGAAGCCGCTCATGGAGGGCATCGCAATGTCACACAACAGGACGTCGACCGTTTCCTGTTGCCAGAGTTCCAGGGCCTGGGCACCCGACAGTGCCGTCCGCACCCGAGCGCCGGCGTCGATCAGGACGGCCTCCAGCACTTCGAGCGAATCCGGGTTGTCGTCGACCGCAAGCACCGAAATCCCGGCAAGCGACGGCATCCGATCCGGCTCGTCGTCGCACGGAAGCTCACTGGTCACGCACGGAAACCGCACGGTAAACGTCGCGCCTTTCTCCCGACCGCCGCTGTGCGCGTGAATGGTGCCCCCGTGCAGGCCCACCAGTTCCTTCACCACCGCGAGGCCTATGCCCAGACCGCCGTGTTGACGGGTGACCGAAGAGTCTTCCTGCCGGAACCGGTCGAATACATGCGGCAGAAATTCCGCCGGAATTCCCTGCCCATCATCTGACACGATCAGATCGAGAAAGCCGTCGTCTTGGGTGACTGCGACCGTGACATGTCCGTTGTGGCTGAACTTGACGGCATTGGACAGCAAATTCCAGACGACCTGCTGCAAGCGGGCGCGGTCGCCGCTGATGACACAGGTGTCTGCGGGCAGGGAGACCTTCAGCGTCACCCGGCCCTGCGCCGCCATGGGCCTGATCGCTTCGACGGACGCTTCCACAACCTGACGCAAATCCACCGGCTCTGGGGTTACCCGCAGTTTGCCGGTGACGATGCGGGAGATGTCAATCAGGTCGTCAATGACGCGCGCCTGGGTGTGCGCGTTTCGATGCAGGCTCGCGGCAGCTTTGGCGATCGTCGACGCATCGGGAGTGGTCGTCGACAGCACCTGTGCCCACCCGACGATGGCGTTTAGCGGGGTGCGCAGTTCATGAGAGACAGTCGCCAGGAACTCATCTTTGATGCGGTTGGCCTCCCGTTCTCGGTGCAGCAACGCTTCGCGTTCCTGCTCAATCAACTGCCGTTCCTGAATCTCGATGCGAAGCGTGTCGTTGGTGCGGGTCAGGTCGGCGGTCACCTGCTGCACGCGGTTGACCATCGCGTCCACTGATTGGACCAGCTGCCCGACTTCGTCCTGAGATGTCTCGATCGGAGGCAGGTGATAGACGCCCGTCCGTCCCATCTCGGCCGTCGCAGACGCAAGCTGACGAATAGGCTCGGAGATGTTGTGATGCAGCCGATCGGATAGCAAATACATCACTCCACTGGCCAGAAGCAGCACGACCAGACTGGCGAAACCGGCGGTCTTGAGACGGCTCAGGAGAATCTGCCAGTCTCTGACGACGTACACGTGGCCCACCAGGTCCTCACCGGAGGTGACGGGCACCAGCGCATCAAGCACGTACCACGGTGTGGTGCTTGGCACGGCCGGAGTACAGGGTGGTTTCGATGGACGCACGTACTCGCCGAGCAACGTGCCCGCCTGGCCGTAGACACACGCCCGTTCGATTTGGGGGCGCAGCCGAAGCAGCTGGATTGCCGGGGCAATACCTTCGTGGTCATCAAACGCCAGCGCCGGGCGGACCACCTCCGCCGCCATGCTGGCCATTGAATCGGCGTCCTGCCGGGCCGACGAATGAAATCGAACAGCATCGAGCACCAGCAAGGCGATCATCGCGGCTGCCAGGACGGCGGTTGCCTTGATCATCGACGTGATCACCAGCTTCCGATGGATGGGCTGGGCGCGGAACCAGCGTCTCACTGGCGCCCTCCATGGACGACGACCGCGAGCCGCAGTAATTGCGAGTTGACCGACAGGCCGGCCTCCTTCGCAGAGGTGAGGCTGACTTCAAATCGGACACGTTCATCCTCCACACGGAGGTTGATGATGCCGCCCCGCTGGCAGAAGCCCTGATCCTCACCGACCGTCAGGACCGGGTGCCGCCGAGTCAGCGGCAGCAAGTGTTCGTCCGAGGGCGCCACATAGAGGAGTTGACAGTCTGAAACCGGATCCGCCGTGCGCAGTTGGCGAACGACCATCGGCCTGCCACGCACCACCGTGCCTTTGGCCGTGGTGGCCACGGCCGCCCCGAAGTTGTGCGAGGGAGAGAGGCAGACGGTGAAAGGCCGGGACCGGCTGTCGTCGGGCCAAGTGACAAAGTCGGCAAATCGAACAAGGAATGCCGCCTTGACGGAGCGATCGGAGATCTGAGCCTGCGCATGCGGCATCACGCCAAGGGCGATGCTCACGATGAGGCACAAAACGACGCTGCGTTGTTTCATTGCCGTTCCATCGCCGAACCTAGACAAGCAACTCACATGCCGTGCAAATCCCATTAATTAAGCACATAATTGCCCATTAGTGGAACGAGTGGCCCCGTTAAAGGAAATTGACCGGCCTGTAATTTGGCACTTCTCTTGCTCAATATGAGCCGAATCGTGCCTATCCAGCCAGGTGACGGAATTAATTACTCAGCTCAACTGGGACGGCTGGGCCGCCAGGAGCAGGCGGATCTGAGAAGTCAGGGCGTCTGGCGCGCATGGCTTGACGAGGGCGGCATCAAATCCAGCCGCTCGCGCGGCGTCCAGTCGGGTTCCGGTGTGTCCGGTCACTGCAATGAGCGGAATCCGCGGGCTGGCGTTCTGAGCCCGGAGCGCCTGGGCCACTTCGATGCCGGTCATCCCGGGCAGGTCGAGGTCCATGACAATGACGTCGAGCTGCGTCGAGGAAATCAGCGCCATGGCGGCGTGACCGTCGGCCGCGGTCGAAACATCGAAGCCCTCGGCGTTGAGGTACATCGCCCAGACTTCAAGGGAATCGAGATAGTCGTCTACGAGCAGGACTTTCGGGCGGGACATTTGACCCCCTTAAATTATCACGTGTCGGAGATTTCGTATGCCGGAGCTTGATCGCGTCCTGGATGTGCTTCTGCACGACATCCGCAGCCCCCTCAGTGTGGCGTCGGGGTATGTGCGGCTGCTTCGTCTCGACAAACTTGATTCGTTGGAGGCGCGGGAAAAGGCGTGGACGCAGACTGCCACCGCGCTGACGCGTATGGCCCACCTCTGTGATGAAGCCGTTGGCTTCCTGCCCACAGCGGCGGGAAATGGGAGGCCCATTCCGGTCCGCCTGCTCGCTGCGCGTGTCACTCAGCTCTGTCAAGAGCGCGGAGTCGCGTGTGAGCACACGGCGTCTGTGCTCGACGGTCTGGCGATTCAGGCGCAGACGGACATCGAGCGGCTTGCCGACGCGGTGGCCACGCTCGCCGCGCACCAGCACTCGGACGCACATCCCGCCCGACTCGTGGTCGACGCCGACCCGCGCGCGCTTGTGTTCACTGTGCCGTTGCAGCCCGCCGGGGCGCCGAGCAGCGACGATTCGTACGATCCGTGGCAGGTTCCAGGCCTGAGTGCCCCACTGGCCTGCCACACGATCTCGCTCGCATCCGGTGACGTTCGTGCCTCTCACGCGCTCACCATCTCGTTTCCCCTGCAGGAGTCTCACCCATGACCGCGCGCCTAGCCATTGTTGATGATGATCGCGACTTCACCGAGTTTCTCGCGACGCTGCTTCGTTCACAGTCGTATGACGTAGACGTGTACAACAGCGGCACGGAACTGCTCGAGGCGCTCAATCGCGGCCAGGCTCCGCAGGTGATTCTGCTCGATGTCCTGATGCCCAACATGGACGGGCTCGACACACTGCGCGCGATTCGTCAGGCGCATCCCACCGCACAGGTGATCATGCTGTCGGGCCGCCATGCGCCGGCGACGGTCATTGAAGCCGTGCGCCTTGGCGCCGCCGACTACGTCCTCAAACCCGGTGACGCCGAAGGCCTCGGCGAGGCCGCGCTCGAGGCGGCGATTCGCAACGCCTTGCAGCGCGACGCACTGAGCGCCGAGGTGGCGCGCCTGAGCGCCCAGGTCGCCGAAGATCCCGAAGGCACCCAGCCCTGCTGGAGCATCGGTCCGGCGATGCAGTCGGTCATGTCCATGGTGGACCGTGTCGCCGACAGCAACGTTGATGTGTTGCTGCGCGGCGAAAGCGGCACAGGCAAGGAAGTCATTGCACGCGAACTGCATCGACGCTCGGGGCGACGAAGCCGGCCGTTCGTAAAGGTCAACTGCGCCGCGCTGCCGGCTGACCTGCTGGAAAGCGAGTTGTTCGGCCACGAACGCGGCGCGTTTACCGGTGCCGGCATCACCCGCATCGGCAAATTCGAATTCGCGGACGGCGGCACCGTGATGCTGGACGAAATCGGCGAAATGCCCGCCGGCCTGCAGGCAAAGCTCCTGCACGTCCTGCAGGATCGACAGTTCACCAAACTGGGCAGCAACAGGCCTGTCGACGTGGACGTCCGCGTCATTGCGGCGACCAACCGCGATCTCGATGCGATGATGCGCGATCGCTCGTTCCGCGAAGACCTCTACTACCGCTTGCAGGTCATTGAACTCCGAATTCCACCCCTGCGGCAACGCCGGAATGAAATTCCTGCGCTGATCGAGTTTTTCCTGCTGCGTTACTCACGGCTGTATCGTCGCCCGGCCCAACGGCCGAGCCAGATGTTGCTTGATGCGCTGCAGGAGCATCCGTGGCCGGGCAACATCCGCGAGTTGGAAAACACGATGAAGCGGTTCGTCGTGTTGCAGGACGAACGGCTGATCATGGCCGAACTCAATAGGCCCATCTGGACGGCAACCCCGCCTGCCGCCGTGGCCGCACCGGCACCTCAGCCCGCCCACCAGGCCGCGCCCGTCTCCTACACGCCACCACCACCGCTCGCACCGGACGTGGAAGACGACGAAGAGATTGAGGTCCTTGAGGGGGTTGACGGGCAGATTGATCTGCAGGCGCTGGCGAAGGCGGCCGCCCTGCAAGCGCAGCGCAAAGCCATCGATCAGGCGCTTGCGCGGTTCCGCTGGAATCGTCGCAAGGCCGCCGCTTATCTGAGCGTGAGCTACAAGACGCTGCTCAACAAGATGAAGGAATGTGGCATCAGTGAGGTAGGACCTTCATAGCCACTTCTGCTCGCTTGACGCCCGGTTGTGAAAACAGCCGCGTTTGCGAGGTGTTCAAGGTGGAACAGACCTTGATTGTGTACTGCTCCTGATGGCGATCCGGGAGCAACTGGTCAGAACTGGGCATTACCTGCGGGGCACGCACCGGCGACTGGGACGTTGGGCATGGCCGACATGGGTCGCATCTTTTTTGGTCGCGCTGGTCGCCATCAACCTCTTCCTCATCGTCCCTGGCCCTGGCGGGATTCGATCTGCGGCCATCATGCCGATCTCGACGCTGGTCTACGACCAGCAGGATCGCCCGGTCTTCAGCATCTTCAAGGAGCACCGGACGACGGTCCAGCTCAAAGACATTTCGCCCAACGTCATCCGGGCCGTACTGGCAGTGGAAGATGAGCGGTTCTATTCGCACATGGGCATCGATGTCCGACGGATGTTCGGCGCAACGGTCGCCAACGTGCGCGAGGGTGAGCTTGCGCAGGGCGGCTCCACGATCACGCAGCAGCTGGCGCGCAAGACTTTTTTGACCGACCAGAAGTCTTTCTGGCGCAAGTCCAGAGAGATAGTGCTGGCAGTCAAACTTGAGTGGGCCTTCTCGAAGGATGAGATCCTCGAGATGTACCTCAACCGCATCTACTTTGGGCGCGGCTTCCATGGCATCGAAGCGGCGTCCCAGGGATACTTCGGCAAGTCTGCCGCAGCCCTCAACCTTGAAGAGGCCGCGCTGCTGGTGGGACTCATTCAGGCGCCCTCCGCATACGCACCGCCCGCGAATATGAAGCGCGCTGTGGCGCGCCGCGCCGTGGTGCTGGCTCGGATGCAGAAGGTCGGATCGATTACGGCGGCCGAGGCCGAATCCGCAAGAGCGTCAGAGGTAAAACTGCGGCGGGACCTTGGGCAGCCGCGCTTCGGTGAGTACTTCCGCAACCGCGTTGCCCGTGAACTGGTCGAACGGTTCGGCGAAGAAATGGTCTGGAACGGCGGGCTTCGCGTGTATACGACCGTGGATCCCGTCATGCAGCGCGCGGCTGAGAAGGCGCTGGTCACCGGCCTGTCGTCCATCGAAAGCCGAAAGGGCTTCACCGGCCCCAAGGAAGCGCCCGCGTACCTGCAAGGTGCGTTTGTCGCCATCGACCCGCGCACCGGTCACGTGCGCGCGCTGGTCGGCGGCCGCAATTTTGACGACAGCACGTATGACCGCGCGGTGGACGCCCAGCGTCAGGCCGGGTCGGCGTACAAACCGTTCGTCTTCGCCGCGGCGATCGAGCGTGGGGCCGGGCCGTCCACGCTCTTGACCAACCTCAACGAGTCCACCGACATTCCGGGCGGCGTCTGGCGCCCCGATGAGGCGCATGGCGTTGGTGCCAACTCGATGACGATGCGACAGGCGTTGCGGGTGTCGAACAATCGCGCGGCTGTGCGAGTGCTCAACAACGTGGGCATTTCCACCGCAGTGAACTACGCCACCAGCCTGGGGCTGGAGACACCGCCTGCCGTGCCCTCGATGGT
>JBKJTD010000037.1:0-4389 GCA_046590915.1 Vicinamibacterales bacterium | reverse complement strand
CGTATCACGACCGGTCCGATGGCGGCCTGTTCGTGACGCTGGCGGAGATGGCGTTTGCCGGACACTGTGGCGTCTCCATCGACATCGATGCTCTGGGTACCGATCCTCTCGCGGCCTTGTTCACCGAAGAGCTCGGCGTCGTCATCCAACTGCGCGCCGCTGATGTGGCCGGTGTGCTCGCCGACTGTCAGGACGCGGGCCTGCAGGCCTGGAACCTTGGTGGGCTGAATGCTGATGACGTCATTGAGATTCGGGGTGTCTATGCAGCCCCGCGTGAGCAACTGCAGAAGGCGTGGTCGGAAACGAGTTTTCAGATTGCAGCGTTGCGTGACCACCCGGAGTGCGCCCGTGAGGAGTTCGACGCGGTTGGGCGCGCGGGCGATCCGGGCGTGCGCGTGCAGCTGACTTTCGACAGTGCTCCGTGGGCGCCGCCACTGGGTCGGCGGCCGCAAGTGGCGATCGTCCGTGAGCAGGGCGTCAACAGCCATGCGGAGATGGCCTGGGCGTTTGATCGCGCAGGGTTTGAGTCGGTCGACGTGCACATGACGGACATCCTCGACGGCCGGGTGCAACTGGTCGACTTCGCCGGCCTCGTGGCCTGCGGTGGGTTCTCCTACGGTGACGTGCTTGGCGCCGGGCAGGGCTGGGCAAAAACCATCCTGTTTAATGACCGCGCCCGCGCCGGCTTCGCGGACTTTTTCGCGCGTGAGGACCGCTTCGCGCTCGGTGTCTGCAATGGGTGCCAGATGTTCGCGGCGCTCAAGGCCATCATTCCCGGGGCCGGGCAGTGGCCGACGTTCCAGCGCAATCGCAGTGAGCAGTTCGAGGCTCGATGGTCCCAGGTCGAGATTCTGCCATCGTCGTCTTTGTTGTTTGCCGGGATGGCGGGTTCGACGTTGCCCATTGCCGTGGCCCACGGCGAAGGTCGCGCGCAGTTCGAGCGTGGCGATGATCTGGGCGCGTTGCAGGCGGGTGGACAGGTCGCGATGCGGTTCGTCGACACACGCGGAGGTGTGGCCACCCATTACCCGGCCAACCCCAACGGGTCACCTGATGGCATCACGGCGCTCTGCAATACTGACGGCCGCGTCACCATTCTGATGCCGCACCCCGAACGGACGATCCATGGTGTGACCGGCTCGTGGTGGCCGAGTCGTACCGCAACGACGACGCCGTGGTTCCGGATGTTTGAGAACGCCCGGCGGTGGACTCGCTGATCTGGCAACTACCGAGGACGCACGCCGACCACCACCGTAATAGTGCGGTTCGTGGTTGTTTCGGAGTCGACGAAAGGTCGACTCAACCGTGGAAGTTTTTGCCACCTGCCCACGTCACTGTGCGGTACCACACGAGATCGGGGTTTGCAGACAGTGACTCTCATGTCTGTGGGCGTTGGACTCAGTGTGGCGATTCTCACCGGCACCGCCATTGGTGTTGTGACTGCTTGTGACGCCGCACGTTTTGTCGCGTTGAGTGTGGGAATGTGCGGCCTGTGTGTGGCGTGGCCGCGCGCCAGTGTCACTTGCCTGTTGTTGATGACGCTCGCCGCGGTCCATGGAGCATATGCACGGGTGGAGGCACTGCAACCCCCACCTCCGCAACTCCTGTCCGATGAGCCTGTCACTGTGCGCGGCGTGCTGCGTGCGGACGCCGCCGTGACGCCTGCCGGAATCCGCTTGGAACTTGAGGTCGACGGCCGACGCGTGCGCGCGACTGTCAACGGCACGGTCGCACAAACCATGTACACGCAGTGGACCCGCGGGCGGTCTGTCGCCGGTCCGATGAGACTCCGGGTACCAGAACTAACGCGCAATCCTGGATCACCGTCCGACAACTGGCAGGTCATGGCGCGACGGTTTGATCTGATTGGATCGATCAAGAGCGGCGCGTTGCTGACGGTGTCGCGCGGTTCCTGGTGGCAGGAGGCCTCAGCCCGCGTCCGTGCGCACGTGCGAGCCACCACTCGCACCTGGCTTGCGCCTCACGCGTCGTCGACTGAGGCCGTCGTGACGGCCATTCTGATTGGAGACCGCGCAGGACTTGACCAGGACGTGACCAGACGATTGCAAGCTGCAGGCACGTTCCACGTCATTGCGATCTCCGGCGGCAACGTGGCGATGTTGACCGCGATGTGTTTTGTCGTCCTTCGGCTGCTGACGCGATCGCAAGTGCTGCCGACTGTGGCGACGATCCTGATCGTTGTGGCCTACGGCGCTGTGGTTGGCGGAGAACCCTCAGTCACTCGTGCCGTGATCGCCGCGGTGACCTACCTCCTGCTGCGCCTCACCGGCATCTCACCGCGCCCGGTGAACCTGCTCGCCGTCGTCGCGGTCGTGTGTGTGTTGATTGAGCCGATGGCCGTGATCGATGTTGGCGCGTGGTTGTCATTTGGCGCCACGTTTGGCCTCATCGTGGTGCTGCCGCCTCTGCTCGACCGAGTGCATGTGCCGGCGTGGAACTGGCTGCGTACGGCAGTGTTGGCGACGATGGCAGCAGAGATTCTGATTATGCCTGTGACGGCTGGCGTGTTCTCCCGCGTTGGTGTCGCCGGGGTGGTGCTCAACCTGGTGGCGATCCCTGCGATGGCGGTGGTGCAAATGGCCGGATTGGCGTTGTGCTTCTGGACGGCCGTGAGCGACGTTGGGGCGCAGGGCATTGCCGTCGTCGCGCATGTGGCGACTGTTGTGTTGCTACGATCGGCCGAGCTTCTTGACGTCGCCCCGTGGCTGTCGTGGCGCGTGCCACCCTCGTCTCTCTGGTGGACCGCGGCGTATTATGCGGCCGTGTGTGCGGCCCTCCGGGGGACCACGCCGCAGTGGCGACACCGCAGCGCGGGCGTCGCTGCTGCGGTGTTGGCGGTGATTGTGTCAGCGCCGTTTGTCTCGTGGGCTCGACCGGACGCCGGATGGATGCGGGTCTCAATGCTCGATGTCGGGCAAGGGGATGCCATCCTGGTGCAAGTGCCGAAAGGGCGCTCGATGCTCGTGGATACCGGTGGCACACCGGGTGGGACCTATGACGTGGGTGGGCGAGTGGTGACGCCGGCCGTGTGGGCGCTGGGGGAGCGGCGCCTCGACTATCTCGCGCTGAGTCACGGCGACCTCGATCACGTCGGAGGCGCGCGGAGCGTGCTGGACGATTTGTCGCCGGATGAAATCTGGGAGGGGATCCCGGTTGAGAGTTCAGTCGAGCTGCAGACGCTGCGTCGAGACGCGCACGCGCGTCACGTCGCATGGCGGCGTGTGAGCGCCGGACACCAGCTCGAGCTGGGCGCCGTGCAGATCACGGTCAGGCACCCGGTCCAACCGGATTGGCAACGCGTGCGCGTACGAAATGACGACTCGCTGGTGCTGGAGGTGCGGTATGGCGACGTCTCATTTTTGCTGACTGGAGACGCCGGACACGAGTTTGAATCGGGGCCCGCGCTCACATCACCCAGTGGATCGCCTCCGCGCGTGCGGGTGCTGAAGGTGGCCCATCACGGGAGCCGTACGTCCACCGCCGCGTCATTCCTGCAGCAGTATGTCCCGCGCATAGCGCTCATCAGTACTTCGGCAAGCAACACGTTCGGTCATCCGGCTCCACAGGTCGTCGCCCGACTTCGTGAACACGACGTGCATGTCTATCGCACCGATCGCCACGGCGCCGTCATCGTCGAGACCGACGGCCGCGAGGTGCGCGTGCGCGCGGTGGCCGGGCCGGCGTTGACGGTGTTTTGATCCGCTGCCACGCGGCCTCCATCTCTTCGGTGGTCGCGGCGTGGACTGACGAGCCTCGCGCCTCGAGGTCCGCTTCCACGGCGGCAAACCTCTCTGAAAATTTGTCGTTGGCCGCGCGTAGCGCCGACTCGGGTTCGATGTGCAGTTTGCGGGCGAGGTTGGCGACCGAAAACAGCAGGTCGCCGAATTCCTCTGCGGCACGGGCCGGACTCTGAGTGAGGGCCTCCCGCAACTCGCGGACTTCCTCTTCGATTTTATCGACGACCCCGGCCGTGGAGGGCCAGTCAAACCCCACAGCCGCCACGCGTGAGCCGATTTCGTGGGCGCGCAGCAGCGAGGGAAGCGCCTTGGGCACACCGGCGAGCACCCGTTTTTTCTCCCCTCGCGTCGCCTGTTCCGCGGCTTTGAGTTGTTCCCACTGCGTCAGCACGGCTGTGGGAGTCGCAGGGCGGCCGCGCCCGGACGTGCGCGATCGCGGCAAGGGCCGTCCACCGGCAGTAAAGACATGGGGGTGCCGGCCAATCAGTTTGTCCGCGATCGCCGTCAGGGCATCGGCCATGTCCCATCGGCGAGACTCCGTCGCGATTTGCGCGTGGAAGACGACTTGAAACAACACGTCACCCAGTTCGCCAGGCAGGGCCTTGTGATCGTGTCTGTCGAGGGCTTCAAG
>JBKJTD010000183.1:0-13552 GCA_046590915.1 Vicinamibacterales bacterium | reverse complement strand
GCGGGAGCTTGATGTTGCAGGGCGATCACCGGAAACGCCTTCCTGCCGTTCTCAAGGAACGTGGCGTCCGCAAGGTCATCGTCGGCTGAACCGAAGTCGCGGGCTCTTCGAACCTCGAACCTCGAACCGCTAAGCCCCCTTCAACCGCTCCGGCCGCATGATGAGGTTTTCGATGAAGAATTCCATCATCCGGCCGTTGTTCACGCCGCTGTGACCGGCGTCCGGTCCCACCTGGAGTTCGAAGCTCTTGCCGGCTTCCTGCAGCGCCTTGATGAGTTGCATGGAGTTGTTCGGATGCACGTTGTTGTCCGCGGTGCCGTAATACAGGAGCAGCCGGCCCTGCAGGTTCTTCGCGAGGTTCATCGCGTTGCCCGCCTCGTACCCGGCCTTGTTCTCCTGCGGAATCCACATGTACCGCTCGGTGTAGATCGAATCGTAGTGATACCAGGACGTCACTGACGATGACGCGGAGGCGGCACCGTAGACCTCCGGGAATTTCAGGAGCGAGAGCGCGGCGCTGTAGCCGCCATAGGAAGTCCCGTAAATGCCGACGCAATCCTTGTCGAAGTAGGGACGCGTCCACAACGCCTTCACGCCAAGCGCCATGTCGTCCATCTCGGTCACTCCGAGATTGAGATACGCCGAGTCGAGCACACGTTTGCCCTGCCCGGGTGCCGAACGCGAGCTCAACTGCAACATCAGGAAGCCGTAGTGCGCCGTCGCATTGGGCGCCGCAAAGTTCTCATTCGTCACCGCCGACCCTGGACCGCCATACACCGACGCGAGCGCGGGATACTTCTTCGCCGGATCAAAGTTCGCAGGAAAACTGATCATTCCGTACAGCGTCGTCTTGCCATCGACCGCCAGGTAGGTGAACTGCTCGCTCTTGCGCAGGCCGAGCTGATCAAATTTCGTCAGGTCGCTGGTCGCGATCGACGTGAGCACCTTGCCGTTGCCATCAAGCAGCTGCGACGCGGGTGGATCCTTGTGCGTCTGGTAGGTGTCCACAATGAAGTTGTTGTCGGGCGAGACACTGACAGTGTGCGTGAACCTGGGATCGGTCAGACGCACATCACCCTTGCCGTCGAGCCCGACGCGGTGCAACTGCACCTTCATCCAGTTGTCGCCGGAACGCGCGGTATAAAACACCACCCCGGCCTTTTCGTCGACCTTCGTCACCGCGACGACTTCAAACGTCGAATGCTGCGTGAGCGACGCGAGCAACTTGCCGCTCTTGTCGTAGAGATAGAGATTGCGAAAGCCGTTGCGCTCCGACGTCCAGAGAAAACGCTGGTTGTCGCTGAGCCACTGCATGGGCGGCGAATTGACGACCCACCCGGTGGGCCACTCCTCAGACAGAATCACGCGGCACTCACCCGACGCGGTCGCACACCCGGCCATCTCGAGTTTGTTCTGCCGACGATTGGTGCGATTGATGAACAGCTCGCTACCGTCATGCGCCCAGTTCACGCGGTAGACGTAGTGCCCGACCTGATCGTTGGCGAAGGCCGCGCCGTCTTCGGGAATATCCGTGAAGGGGCGACCATCACGCACGTCCACTTTGGTCGTCTTGCCGGCGACGACGTCGTGAATGAAAATGTCGGCGACGGGATTTGGTGCACCGGCCTTGGGATACGCCTCGATGTCGAGCTCACTCTGAATACCGGTCTGCGACATCTGCAGATAGAAGTCCTTCACCTTGCTCTCATCGAAGCGGTAAAACGCGACCTTGGTGCTGTCGGGTGACCACCAGATCGCCGACGTCTGACTGAGCTCTTCGCCATAGACCCAGCTTGCCGTGCCGTAATTGATGCGCTTCTCTTCACTGCCGTCCGTGGTCAGCGCCTTCTCGCCGCTGCCGTCGGCATTCGCGATGAAAATGTTTCGGTCCTTGTAGAAAGCGCGTTTTGAACCATCCGGCGCGCCGACACACGCGGCTTGTCGGCCACGCTCGACCTGCGCGGGCGGACATCCACCGAGCGTCGCTGCGCCCCCGCGGCCACCACGACCGCCAGCTGGAGGTCCACCGGCTCGTCCACCCCGTCCGGCGCCCAACTCACTGGGGGCGATCGCACCCTCATTCACCACGGCCATCGTCGTCGCGTCAAACCGATACCGGGAGCCCGCGTGAGTGTAGGTAAACCCCTTGGAGTCGTCGGCCCAGGTCGGCGTGATCGCGCCGGAGACAAACGCGCCTCCCTGTGCAGGGGCAGTGGCGGCCTGAATCCGTTTGAATTCGGCAACTCCAGGCATCCGATCGAGACGATCCTGCGCCTCAAACCGCCCGGAAAACGCGACCATTGCGACCACGACCGCCAGCACACTTCGTCCGACCAGCTTCATTGGAACTCCCTCGTGGTGCGAATCTTACTTCACCCCCCTGGACCCCTGAACCCCGAGTACACTCGTGCCGATGCCAGTGCCAGCCGGCCGTATTCGTTCGGTGAACGACCAGCCCGCGAGACCTGACGGCACCTGCGTCGTGTACTGGATGGTGGGATCGCGACGCCTCCGATCAAACTTCGCGCTGCAACACGCAGTGGCACGCGCCCGCGAGTGGAAGAAGCCGCTCATCATCCTCGAAGCGCTGCGGTGCGACTACCCGTGGGCCAGTGACCGGCTGCACCGATTCGTGATCGATGGGATGGCCGATCACGCGACTGCCCTTGCGGGGTTTTCGGTGGCCTACTTTCCGTACGTGGAACCTGCGCGTGGCGCCGGCAAGGGCCTGCTCGCGTCACTCGCCGCCAACGCCTGCCTCATCGTCACCGACGACTTCCCGGCGTTTTTCATCCCGCGCATGATCGAAGCCGCCGGACGGGCGCTCTCGACGCGTCTGGAGGCGGTCGACGCGAATGGCCTGCTGCCGATGCGCGCCACCGACAAGGTCTTTCTGACGGCGTACTCCTTCCGGTCCTACCTGCAGGGCACGTTCCGCGACGCACTTGCGGCGTGGCCGGAGGCCATCACCTTCGATGATCTGCCGAGAGCCTCTCTCCCGGCTGACATCATCGCGCGCTGGCCTCCGACGCCCGTTGCCGACCTTCTGAAACCGGACACGCTGATCGCCTCGCTCCCAATCGATCATTCCGTGGCACCCGCGCCGATCCGCGGCGGCAGCGCGACCGCAGCGGCGACGCTCTCGCGGTTTGTCACCGACCGCCTGTCCAAGTACGTCGAGGACCATTCCGACCCGGACACCGAGGCCACCAGCGGACTGTCTGCGTACCTGCACTTCGGCCACATCAGCACGCACGACGTGTTCGAGGCGGTCATGACGGCGGAGCGCTGGACCAGTCGCAAACTCGGCATTGGCAAACGTGGACAACGTGAAGGCTGGTGGGGCGCGTCGGTCAACGCGGAAGCATTTCTGGATCAACTCATCACGTGGCGCGAACTCGGCTACAACATGTGCGCGCTGCGCCCCGACGACTACAACCACTTCGATTCGTTGCCCGCGTGGGCGCGTGCCTCTCTCGACAAACATGCCGCCGACCCTCGCGAGTTCACCTACACCCGCGACCAGTTCATGTCGGCTGACACACACGACCCGGTCTGGAATGCGGCGCAGTTGCAACTGGCGACCACCGGCACGTGCCACAACTACATGCGGATGTTGTGGGGCAAAAAAATCCTCGAGTGGACGACCTCACCCGACGAAGCGCTCGAAACCATGATCGATGTCATGAACCGGTTTGCGCTCGACGGCCGCAACCCGAATTCGTACACCGGCTATTGCTGGACGCTCGGTCGCTACGATCGTCCCTGGGCGCCCGAGCGGGAGATCTTCGGCGTCATCCGGTACATGAGCTCGGCCAACACGGTCAAGAAGCTGCGGATGAAGAAGTACCTGGCGACCTGGACGCGCCGGCCGCTGCTATGAAGACTGCTCCGAAGACTACTGACGTCTGAGTACGACGCCGGCCAACACGCCTGTCGCCACGCCATCGTCCATGACGACTCGACCGTTGACCAACACCCACCGCATGCCGGTGGCGTGCTGGTGAGGATCGCTGTAGGTGGCCAGGTCCTTCACCTTGTCGGGGTCAAAGATAATCACGTCGGCGAACGCGCCTTCGCGCAATTCGCCTCGTCCGGCAAACTCGAAGACCCGCGCGGGCGCCGACGTCGCCGCTCGCACGGCCTCCTCGAGGGACACCACGTTTCGTTCGCGCACGTAAACCGAAAGTTTGCGGGCAAACGCTCCGTGCCCGCGCGGATGCGGCCGACTGGGCCCCGGCAGCGACAAGTCCCCATCTGACGACGTCATCGTCCACGGCTGTTGCATGAACGCGCGAATGTCGTCCTCGGACATGTTGAAGGACACGATCGACGCACCTCCCTTGAGCAGGATGTCCACGGCGGCCTCCGCCGGTGTCACGCCGCGCGCTTTGGCGATCTGTTCCAGGTGCTGGCCTGCCAGGTCAGGCGCGCCGCGACCGGACGCAATGACGATCGACGCGGGACCACCGCGACGCCGGATGTTCTCGGTCACTTCCTTCATCAACTGCTCGGAGGAGTACGGTTCGGCAAGTCGTGGCCTGATCGCCTCAGGTCCCGATGGCCCCGGCAACACTGCAGCGCCGAGGCTGGTGGACGACGCTTCGTACGGATACTGATCGGCCCACACTTCCACGCCACGGGCGCGTGCGGCATTGATGTCGGCAATCACCGTCGCGGACTGCCCCCATGAGTCAAGCCCGAGGGCCTTGATGTGGGTGACGATGCCCCGGACGCGGGCGTCTTCGGCGACCCGAATCACTTCGCGCACCGAGGCGACGAGGCCTGTCGTGTAGTTGCCCTCATCACGGATGTGGCTCGTGTACACGCCGCCCGCGACCTTGGCGAGCGCGATGACCTCCTCCAGTTCGGCGTTCCGGCCTGGTTCGTAAAACAAGCCGGACGACAGGCCAAAGGCGCCAGCGTCCACCGCCGCCTGCACCAGCGCCGCCATCTTCGCATGTTCGTCTGGAGTCGGCGCGCGCCTGACACCGCCCATCACCGCGCCTCGCACGGAGCCGTGCCCGATGAGCAACGCGACGTTGACGCCTACGCCGCCAGCCTCAAGCGTTTTCCGCTGGCCTGCCACGTCCACGGGCCCTCCGCCGTCGGGATTCACGACGATGGTGGTGATGCCTTGTGCGAGCAGTCCCTTGGCGTCGCGCAGTGGCTCGCGCGCGACCGAGCCGCCGGCGTGCGAGTGCACGTCGATAAATCCTGGAGCCACCACCAACCCCTGCGCATCGATGGTGCGGGTCGCCGTTGCACCCGCCAGTCGGCCGCGCGCGACGATCCGGTCACCGCGAATCGCGATGTTCTCCCGCAGCCAGGGATTGCCGCTGCCGTCCAGCACTCGACCATTCAGAATCAGCAGGTCGTAACTGGGTGTGGGTTGAACGAAGAGCAACAGCGCCAGCAGCAGTGGGATCCGCATGGCGGCTACTCTACCGCTTGCCGGCCGTAGCCGCGAGCGCAGCGAGCGTTTGGCGAAGGTTGGCGGAGGGTCAACGTCCGAATCGGGGATTTACCACGTTGTTGAACAGGGAGCCGAAGCTGTAGGTCAATCCGACTGAAAACCGCACCTCGTAGCCGCTCTGGAGTTGACGCAGGCGCAACAGCACTTCTTCCGGCGTGGCGCCGCGCCGGGGCAGCGCGATCTCCTTGCGATGAGAGATTAGAGGGTGTGCTCACTCCCCTCGCAAGGCTTCGATGGGACTGATCCGCATCGCGCGGCGCGCGGGAACCCAGCTGGCGACGACCGCGACGAGCAGCAGAAAGACGCTGACAAGGGCGTAGCTCAGGGGGTCGGTGGCCGAGACGTTGTAGAGCAACGACGTCGCGTTGCGCGTCAGCACAGCCGCTGCGGCCACGCCGGTGACGATGCCGCCGCCGGCGAGGAAGAGGCCCTGCCGCATCACCAGCCCCTGGACGCTCCGTTCGCTTGCACCGAGGGCGATACGCACACCGATTTCACGCGTGCGCTGGGATACCGAGTACGACAGGACGCCGAAGACGCCCACCGTGGCGAGCAGCAGCGCGATGACGCCGATGATCGAAAAGATCCATCCGAAGAGCGCGAACTGCCAGAAGCTCAGCTGCCGCAGTTCCTCCATCGATCGCACCGCAAAGATCGACACGGTTGGACTCAGCGCGCGAATCTCCCGCCGCAGCGCAGGCACGATGGCGTCCGGTGCGCCGGCGACGTTCACCGTCACACCCGTGTTCGAGGTCTCCAGCCATGGGAACGGCACGTAGACGGCCGGCGTCGGAGGATCGTCGGGGTCGACGCTGTCGTGCGTGATGTCCGGCGCGACGCCGATGATGGTGAACCACGGCGCCTCGTCATTGCCCTGACGCACCCGCACCCGCCGGCCGACGGCGTTGCCGTCGGTGAAATACCGGGCCGCGAGCGTCTGATTGACGATGGCATTTGCGGAATGTGTCCAGCTCTGCGTGGGCGCGAAGTCGTCTCCGGCGATCAACCGCGTGCCGAGGGTGCGGTGGAAACCGGGCGTGACGCCCACATACGCAGTTGAGGGTTCGCGTCCGGGTTCAAATGTCATCCCGTCGATTTCCAGCGTCCCGTCGCCGGCCCCTCCGCTCAGTGGAACCATGCCAGACGCAAACGCACCTCGCACGCCCGGCAGGCGCTCGACACGCTCGACCAGTTCCTGCAACCACCGTGTCCGCGCGCCTTCGGACTCAAATTCCTCTCCGGCCAGCGTCACCCGCAGCGTCATCAGGGGCGCCGGATCAAAACCGATCTCATACTCATCCAGATTGATGAACGTCCGGACAAACAGTGCGGCGCCGACCAGAGACACGATGGCGAGACTCACCTGCGCGATCACGAGGGTGTTGCGCGCGAGCGAACGCACGCCCGAGTTGCCGCGTGTGCCCTCCTTGAGATCGTCATGGAGCGTTCCGCGGGTCGCATGCCACGCCGGCACAAGTCCGAAGATCACGGCGGTCCCCAGCGCCACCGACACCGCATACGCAATCGACCGCCAGTCCAGACGCCACGTCACGTAATACGGAACCTGATCGGGTGGCATCGAAGCCGTCAGCAGCTGCGTACCGGCCCACGCGATAACGAGCCCCAGCGGCACACTCAGCGCCCCGAACACGGCGCTCTCGGTCAGCAATTGGCGGACGATGCGGAATCGGCCCGCACCAAGTGCCGCCCGGACGGAAATCTCGCGCCGGCGCACAGTCGCCCGCGCCAGCAGCAGATTGGCGGTGTTGGAGCACGCGATGAACAGGACAAGTGTCGCGGCGCCCATCATCAGCCACAACACCAGCGAGACGTCACGCGGGATGTGATCGGTCCTGAGGTCGACCACCTGTCCGCGCCATCCCTCATTTGACTCGGGATATTGCGTCTCCAGCCGTGCGGTAATCGCTCGGATGTCGTCGTCGGCCTGCGCGACGGTGGCGTCAGGCGCGAGGCGGGCAAACACACGCATGCTTCGATTCGCGCGTGTATCGCGATGCGTCAGCGGTGTCAGTGGGATCCACAACTGCCGGGTGTCTGGAAACTTGAAACCCTTCGGCATCACGCCGATGATTTCGTGCGGTTGCCCGTTGAGCAGCACACGCCGGCCAACGGCGCTTCGATCGGCCTGGTAGCGCAGTGTCCAGACCTCTTCACTGAGCAGCACGACGCCCGCCGCGCCGGGCAGATCATCCAACGCGTTGAACGGTCGCCCGATCATCGGCACGATGCCGAGCATTGGAAACAGATTCCACGACACCGCGCCCGCCCGGTAGCGGTCGGGCTCCCCGCCGTCCGCAAGGGTGACACTGCGACCGGAGGTCGCGGCCACCGCCGACAACCGCGTCTGCTGTTCGCTCAGGTCCCGCAACTCCGGCCACGAGGTCCCGCCATTCCGCACGCCGTCGACCGGGCGGGTCTGATGCAGCGCCACGATGCGATCAGGATCGGTGTACGGGAAGGGTTGGATGAGGACGCCGTCGACCACCGAAAAGAGCGTCGCGTTGACGCCGATGCCGGTGCTCAGGCACAAGATCACCACCAGCGTGAAGCTTTTTTGTCTGAGCAACCCCCGGAGGGCGTATCGGAGGTCCTGGACCATGCCGTGCAATACGGGCGCGACTCCGGGTCCGTTCGCCCAGCGTTGGTGAGCCTGAGGTCTGCACCCGTTCACCAAAATACCCGACCGTCGCTAGTAATTGGCATGGATGGCCTCACGGATACTCCCCCCACTTAATTGTGGTTTGACGTGCCTGTTTCAGTCTCCTACAGTGGGAATGTTCGGGACTTTTACAAAGGTGTCGATGTGACATCTGCGTGCCGGACCGAACTTTTGGAGGATGACGTAATAATGACTGTCCGTTTCGTTCGTGTACTACTGTCCGCCCTGCTGCTGCTCGGCGTCAGTGCCAATGCACTGGCTCAGAGCAGTTCGGCCTCGTCCCTGTCGGGCGTGGTCGTCGACGCAGACGGCGGTGCCATTCCTGGCGCCACCGTTATTGTCAAGAACAACGCCACTGGCGTCGCGGTTGAAGCCGTGAGCAATGCCTCGGGACGTTTTGCGTTTCCGGTGATCGACCCCGGCACCTACACCGTCACGGTGTCGCTGACCGGCTTCAAGACCTATGTCGCCAACGACCTTCGTCTTCTGTCAGCGCGGCCCGGTGAAATCACGGCCAAGCTGGAGATCGGCGCACTGAGCGAGACCATCGAGGTCAAGGCCAGTTCCGAACTCGTCCAGACCCAGTCGACGGCCGTGTCGTCGACGCTGACGACCGAACAGCTCACCGAGCTGCCGCTCGTCTCCCGTAACGCGCTGTACGCCGTGGCGATGCTGCCGGGCGTGTCCACCACCGGTGGTCCGCGCGCAGCCCTGATCAACGGCCTGCCGAACAACACGGTCAACATCACGATTGACGGTGTCGGCACGGGCAACGCCCTGCAGTCGGGCGACGGCTTCTTCACGATGGTGACGCCGCGTATGGACGCGGTCGAAGAAATCACCGTGACGGGCGCGGTCCCCGGTGTCGGCGCCGGCGCCGGTTCCGTGCAGATTGCGTTCACGACCCGCTCGGGTTCGAACCAGTTTGACTCGAGCATCTACCACTACTGGCGCGATCCACGGTTCAATACGAACGCGTATTTCAACAAGATCAACAACCTGCCCAAAAACGAAGTCACGGTGCATCAGTACGGCGGCCGCCTCGGCGGTCCGATCGTGCTGCCGGGCTACGACGGCCGTGGCAAGGCGTTTTTCTTTGTCAACTTCGAACACCAATACCAGCCGTCATCGACCACGCGCACCCGCACGATCCTCCGGGATCCGGCGCGCACGGGCATCTTCACCTACGACCGACTGGTCAACGGTGTGACGACGCAGCAGACGGTCGACCTCCTCGCCCTGGCGCGCAACAACGGCCAGGTGGGAACCATTGATCCGACCATTGCCCGCGTGCTGGCGATGATCGAAGCCTCAACAGCGACCACCGGTCGTGTGAACGAAACGACATCGCGCAACACCGAAGCGTTCGTGTTTCAGGCTGAAGGCAAGGGCAATCAGTACGCCCCCACTGGACGCCTCGACTACAACATCACCGACCGTCACCGCTTGAGCGGCACCTATTACTGGCAGCGCTTCAAGAACAGCCCGGACCTGCTCAACGGCGTGGACCCGGTGTTCCCGGGCTTCAAGAACCTGGGCAGCCAGAACTCCTACCGCACCACCGGGTCGCTGGGTCTGCGTTCGACGCTGAGCCAGAACATCGTGAATGAGCTCAAGGGCGGATTCCAGTGGTCACCGAACGACTTCTTCAGCAATGTCACCGCGGACATGTTTGATGAACTTGGTGGCTACGGTCTGACGTTCCCCATCGGCACCTCGCCGTTTGCGGTGCGCACCCCGCAGCCGCGCAACACGACCACGTGGAGTGTCAGCAACGACCTCAACTGGTTGAAGGGTGCGCACAGCTTCACGTTCGGCGGGTCGTTCTCCGGCGTGCACAACCGCAACAACGCGTATGACGTCGTGCCGGGTGTCTCTTTCGGCTTCAACACGACGTTTGATCCGGCCGCGGGCCTGTTCAGCACGACGAACTTCCCGGGTGCTTCGACGGGCAACCTGAACGATGCGCGCGCACTCTACGCGCTCCTGACGGGTCGAGTCTCGCAGATCACCGGAACGGCGCGTCTGGATCAGGCGACGGGCAAATACGTCTACCTGGGCGACCTGACCCAGAAGGCGCGCCAGTTCTCGTACGCGGCCTATGCGTCCGACTCGTGGCGTGTGACACCGACGCTGACCCTCAACGGCGGTCTGCGCTGGGACGTGCAGCTGCCCTTCACACCCGTGACCAACACGTTCTCGACCATCAAGCTCGAGGACCTCTGCGGGATCTCGGGGGTCGGTTCGGGTCCTGATGGTCGCGCCTGCAATCTGTTCCAGCCCGGTAACGTGTCCGGCAAGGCGCAGCCCCAGTATTACCCGTTCGAAAAGGGTACCAAGGCGTACAACATCAACTACGCGAACATCGGCTACAACATCGGCCTCGCGTGGCGCCCGAACGTGCAGGACGGCATTCTCCGCACGATCCTCGGCAGCCCGGAGCAGGCGACCTTCCGCGCCGGCTACTCGCTGACCTTCAACCAGGAGCGATTCGACCGCTTCACGGCGAACGCCGGGAACAACCCCGGCGGCACGACGTCGGCCACGCGCAACGCGACCACCGGCTTCTGCCTGGTGTGCCCGGGTGAGTCCTGGCCCCTGCTCTTCAGCCAGACCAGCCGCCTTGGTGCGCCGGCCTTCCCGGCAGCGCCCGTGTATCCGATCAACGCCACCACGGCCAACAACCTGAACATGTTCCAGGCCGACCTGAAACAGCCGCGTGTGCACTCGTACTCTGCGGGCATCCAGCGCGCCATCGGTGACGACATGGC
The DNA here is from genome assembly GCA_046590915.1 of Vicinamibacterales bacterium. Classification (GTDB taxonomy): domain Bacteria; phylum Acidobacteriota; class Vicinamibacteria; order Vicinamibacterales; family SCN-69-37; genus SYFT01. Next base: position 2,625 of record JBKJTD010000183.1, on the reverse strand, counting down.
GATCGAAGTGCGCTACGTCGGCAACAGGGGCAGGAATGCCTGGGCCGAGGAAAACTGGAACGAACGCGTGATCTTCGAAAACGGTTTGTTCGACGAATTCAAGCTGGCACAAGCCAACATGAAGGCGAACCTCGCGGCCGGCCAAGCCACGTTCGCCTACACGGGTCGCCCGGGCACCTCGCCCCTGCCGATCACCCAGGCGTACCTCAGCGGCCGCTCGGGCGCGGGCGTCACGACCCCGGCGCAGTACACCGCCACGCAGTACACCAACGCGGCGTTCCTGGCGCTGCTGAGCGACCTCGAACCGGATGTCCTCAGCTACGCGGCCAGCCTTGACACGACCGCCCTGCGGCCGAACGCCATCGCGGCAGGCCTGCCGGTGAACTTCTTCGTCCTGAATCCCTCCACGAGCGGTGCCTTCATCGTCCAGGACCGAGAGGGCACCAGGTACAACAGCCTGCAGATCGACATGCGCCGCCGCCTGTCGAAGGGTCTGCTCGTGAGCGCAAACTACACGTACGGCATCCGCAAGCAGCTGATCAACAACTCCATCCGGTTCGACCGCATGGAAGTGGACCAGACCGGTGTGCCGCACGAATTCAAGGCTCAGTGGACCTACGAACTGCCGGTCGGCCGCGGCCGTCGCTTCGGCACCGACATGAACCCGATTCTCAACGGTCTGATCGGCAACTGGGAATTCTCTGGTAACGCTCGCCTGCAGACCCAGCGCTTCCGCATCGCCAACGCCAAGCTCGTGGGGATGACGGCGAAGGAACTCAACAAGGAGTTCAAAATCCGCATCTTCAAGAACGACGCGACTGGCACGACGAGTGTGTTCATGCTGCCGCAGGACATCATCGACAACACCCGCCGTGCATACAGCACCGATCCGCTCACGGCGACGGGCTACTCGGCGGCACTCGGTGTGCCGACGGGCCGGTACATCAAGCCCGCCAGCGGCAACGGCTGCATCGCCATTTACCGCCAGGATTGCGGCGCGAATGACATCCAGCTCAACGGCCCGATGTTCACGCGCGTGGACCTGCGCGTCAAGAAGTCGTTCCCGTTCCTCAGCCGCGGCAACGTCGAACTGACTTTCGAGCTGCTCAACGCGCTCGACAACGTGAACTTCACACACGGTCCGGCCAATGGCTTCCTCGCCCCTGGCGAAGGTGCGGGCATTTTCCAGGTCGGCTCCTCCTACACGGACATCAACACGACATTCGACCCGGGTGGCCGCCTCGGCCAGGTCGTCTGGCGCATCAACTGGTAAGACCCTTCAGGGATTCACCAGTCCACATACTCCCGGGTGGAGGCTTCGGCTTCCACCCGGGTTTTTTATTTAAGGTCCAGAGGTCCAGGGGTCCAAGGGTTCAGTGAGGTCCGGTTCGGATATCCTCATGGCATGTTTTGGAAGGTGTTGTTCCGGCCGCTGACACTGGGCATCGTCGGCGCATCCCTGCTGACTGCCGCGATCACGGCACAACAATTCGTGCTCTCCTCACAGGACCGCGCGCGACTTGTCGCGATCGATTTCTCCGCATTTGGCCCCGACGGCCTTCCCATCACGGACCTCACACCCGCAGACGTGACGCTCAAGATTGACGGGCGCACGCGCGCCATCCGCGCCCTCGACTACGTCTCGGCGACGGACGGCGCCCCACGCGTGCCTGAACCCTTCGGCACCAACACGGTGTCGACATCGGCGCGCGCCGTGTTGCTCATCATCGATGACGAGACGCTGCGTCCGGGTCGCGAAAAAGATCTCAAGGACGATGTCCGCACATTTCTGGGCCGTCTGGGCGGCAACGACCGCGTGGGTCTGGCCACGCTGCCGTACGGCGGCATCAAAGCCCACTTCACCAACGACCACACCCGCATCCTGGCCGCACTCGATCCGATCGTGGGCCGCGCGCCGCGGACCGAATCATCGTCGGATGCCGGCTGCCGGAGCCGCAGCACACTCGTGGCGCTGACGTCCACACTCGACAGTCTGTCGAGTGGCGATGCGCCGGTGACGGTCGTGTTGTTTACGGGAGGACTGGTCGCTCCCAGGGGTGTGGAGGGCCTGAGCCGCACCGGCGACTTCATGAATACGATGGGCACGTGTGAAGTGCTGACCGATCACTACAACCAGGTCAATGCGGCAGTCGCCCGATCGCGGGCCCAGCTGTATGTGATCATTCCTGAACTTGGCGCCGACAATTCCGGCCGCGCGGGACTTGAGCACCTCACGGGACAGACCGGCGCGCCACTGTGGAATCTCCGCTCCAGCAACGACACGGCGATGGATCGTGTGGCGGCGCAGTCGTCGGGGTACTACCTCGCGCGCATTGAACCCGATCCGTCAGAATCACCCGAGACCTTGCGCGGGTACAGCGTCTCGTCAAACAGGCCGGGTGTGACCATCCGCCATCGTCCACAGTTGCAGGTGCGTCGTGCGGCAGGCGCGGCTCCAGTTACCACGGTCAACTCGACTCTGGAGATGATGCGCGAAGGGCGACTCTTTTCCGACTTGCCGTTGCGCGTGTCCGCGGCAACGTCGCGCAACACGGATGGCAGTCTGAAGGTGTTGGCCATCTTTGATGCGCCGGGCACCACCTCGCTCAAGACGGCGATGGTCGG
>JBKJTD010000134.1:0-2691 GCA_046590915.1 Vicinamibacterales bacterium | reverse complement strand
CATCGTGTTGGAAGTGTGAGGAGACAACCGCGTGTCTGAATCGGCCCTCTCTCGTCGCCTGAGTGAATTCACCGGCGTCGCGCTCTTTGCCGCGACGCTCATCTGGCTCATGGCCCTGGTGAGTTACACCCCTAGTGATCCCGTGTGGTTCTTCAACAACGTGGCCGCTCCGCAGGCTGCCAACTTTGCGGGACGTGTTGGCGCGTTTGTCGCCGAAGCGTCCTTCCAACTGCTCGGCTATTCCGCCTACTGCATCCCCTTGGTGCTGGCGGTCGTGGGCTGGCATTCGTTCTGGTGCACCAGACTCGACGCGGCCTGCACCAAGCTCGTCGGTGCCACGCTGTTCTTCCTGTGCAGCGCCGCACTGCTGTCGCTCTCGTTTGGTTTTTTTACGACGGTCGACCGCCCCTTTGACGCCGGCGGCGTCGTGGGCAAGGTGCTCTCAGACGGGCTGGTGTCGTACCTCAACCGGACAGGCGCAGCGATTCTGCTGTTCACACTGGTGGCCGCCGCCGTCATTCTCTCGACCCAGTTCTCGTTCGGCCGGGCCACCACCGTCGCCGCCTCCGCCGTGCGGGAGCAGTCCACGGGCTGGTTCGCCCGCCTGCGCACCTGGCGCGAGGAACGCCGGCGCGAGAAGGAACGCCAGCAGATCGTCAAGAAACACGTCCAGAAGGCGGGCCAGGCGATGGGCCCTGAAATTGCCACCAAGGCCGCCGGCGCGGCCGCGTCTCTCAAGGCCGCCCGCCAGTCCGTGCGCGCCGCCGCTGACCTTGATGACGACGACCAGGACGACACCCTGCCAGTCACGCCCGCCGCGCGTGCCGCCGTGAAGGCCCCGGCGATTCGTCGCTCAGCGCCAACACCAATGACACCAAGCCTGCCGCTGGGCGAGCGCGAGTCCGCCAAGGCGCCAGTCGAACGTCGCAAGGGCGATTACGTCATGCCCCCCCTGACTCTGCTTGACGCCGCAAAGGAAGCCCACAAGATCGACGAGCGCGAGCTGATGGAGGCCGCCAAACTCCTGGAAGAAAAATGCCGGGAGTTCTCAGTCGAAGGCACCGTGGTGCAGATTCACCCGGGCCCGGTCGTCACGACGTACGAATTCAAGCCCGACGCCGGTGTGAAATACAGCCGCATCACGGGCCTGCAGGAAGACCTCTGCCTCGCGATGAAGGCCGAGTCCATTCTGATCGACCGGATCCCCGGCAAGTCCACCGTCGGCATTCAGATTCCCAACGCGACGCGCGAAGCCATCTCGCTGCGGGAACTGCTTGAGTCTGACACCTACACCCGTTCCGCCTCTCGCCTCACCATGGCGCTGGGCAAGACCATTCACGGCGAGCCGATCGTGTCCGACCTGGCGACGATGCCCCACTTGCTGATTGCCGGGTCCACGGGTGCCGGCAAGTCGGTGAGCGTCAACGCGATGCTCACCAGCGTGCTCTTCCGCGCCTCCCCCGACGAGGTGCGCTTCATCATGATCGACCCGAAGCGACTCGAACTGGGCATGTACGAAGACATCCCCCACCTGATGACGCCGGTGGTCGTCGATCCCAAACAGGCCGCCAACGCATTGCGGTGGGCGGTGCGCGAGATGGAAGAGCGCTACAAGATTCTGGCCAAGCAGGGTGTGCGCAACATCGAGCAGTACAACCGCAACCTGAAGGCGATGCTTGCCGAACTCAAGGACGCGCAGAAGGAAGAGGCCGAGGCCGAAGTCGGTGAACCTCTCAAGACACTGCCTTACATCATCGTCATCATCGATGAACTTGCAGACCTCATGATGGTGGCGAGCAAGGAAGTGGAAGAGTCGATTGCGCGACTGGCGCAGATGGCGCGCGCGGTCGGCATCCACCTGATCCTGGCCACGCAGCGTCCGTCTGTAGACGTCATCACCGGCCTCATCAAGGCGAACCTGCCCGCGCGTATCGCGTTCCGCGTGGCGTCAAAGATCGACTCCCGCACGATTCTCGACGGCAACGGCGCTGAAGCCCTGCTTGGCAAGGGCGACATGCTCTATCTGCCACCGGCCTCGTCGCGTTTTGTGCGCATCCACGGCCCCTACATCTCGGAACAGGAAACCGCGCGTTTGTGCAGCTTCCTTCGCAAGCAAGGCAAGCCTGTCTATGACACCTCGATCACGGCCGAGGAAAAGACCTCCGAAAAACTCGAGTTTGACAAAGACGACCTCTACGACGAGGCTGCGCGCATTGTGGTCTCGAGCGGTCAGGCATCCATCTCCTATTTGCAGCGCCGGTTGCGCATCGGCTTCAGCCGAGCGGCCCGCCTGATCGACATGATGGAAAACGACGGCGTCGTATCCTCGGCCACCAACGGCAAGCGTGAAGTGCTGGTGGATGCGGGGTACTTCGAAGAAGTCGACGCACAACTGAGGTAAGCGAATGTCCCACTTCCCCACGCTTCGGCGACGAGTCGGCGCAACGGTGCTCGGAGTTGTCGCCTCCGCCCTGTTGGTGCCCGCGGTCGCGTCAGCCCAGACCGCAGCGGTCCTGTTTCAACGCGCGACCAGCCGCGAGGCGACGACGCGAAAAAGGCCGACCGTTGCCACCGTGCGCACGGCGGTCGCTGCATACGAACAGCTCGTGTTGCGCCACCCCCGGAGTGGGTATGCAGATGATGCGCTGTGGAACGGCGCAGAGCTGTTGCGTTTCGGCTGGAACCGCTCCA
>JBKJTD010000078.1:0-2923 GCA_046590915.1 Vicinamibacterales bacterium | reverse complement strand
GATGCCTTTGGTCGCACTGACGAGAATCGCTCCGTCTTCGATCAGCGGCACGGCCTGTCGCACTGCGGCGCGCAGACCATGCGAGGGGATGGCGACAATGACGTAGCGGGCGCCTTTGAGTGCGGTCTCCAGAGACGCGGTCGGACGCACTGGAGCGGGAAACGTCACGTCGGGCAGATACGTGGGATTGGCGCGTCGGTCGGCCATCGCCGCCATCAACGCCGCATCCCGCCCCCACAGCGACACCTGATGGCCCACGCTGCCCAACTGGATGGCCAGCGCCGTGCCCCAACTTCCCGCACCGAGTACGACCGCGCGATTCGCGTCCTGTGAACCCTCACCCGACATTGGAGCTATTGTAAGTCGGGGGTGGTGCAGGCGCGGCGAACCATGTCGAGCGCTGCCTGGACCGACATCTGGCGAACCATCGCTCTGTCTCCAGGCAGCCGCAGCGTCCGCACACGATGCCGCGCATCGGGACCGTCAACCGCGATCACCACAGTGCCCACCGGTTTGGTCCCGGTGCCGCCGGTCGGACCGGCAATGCCCGTGATCCCCACACCCACCGACGTGCGCAGTCGTGCACGAATCCCCACAGCCATGGCGGAGGCGACAGGCTCACTCACGGCGCCATGTTCTTTCAGCAACGCTTCGGTCACGCCGAGGTGCTCGACCTTGACGACGTTGTCGTAGGCCACGATGCCGCCGGTCACCCACGAGGAACTGCCCGGGACGTTGGTGAGACGTCCGAGCACCATGCCCCCTGTGCAGGATTCAGCCACGGCAATCGTGCCGTGCATCTCGCGCAGCGCGTCGCCGACGACATCCTCCAGTTCGCGACCATCGGTGCTGAAGACCGCGTGGCCGAGTGCCGCCTCAAGCGCGGCCACCGCGGACTCAAGCACGTGATCGAGTGCGTCGACATGTTCCCCGTGAACGGAGAGATGCAGTTCGACCTGGCCCGGCGATGCCAGGATGGACGTTGAGATCACCGGCACGCTGTCGCGCCACTGCGCATAGATTGGCGCGGCAATTTCATCCACGTGAGACTCGCCCCGGCCGGCGATCTTGAGCACCCGTCGACGCAGCCGCTGGGCCCCGACGCGTGCTTCGAGTCTCGGTGCCACGTGGGCATCCCACATCGGCTTCAACTCGCGAGGGGGCCCTGGCAGGGCGACGATGACGGAGTTGCCGACTGGCACCCAGAGGCCCGGTGCCGTGCCGTGCGGATTGTCGAGGACGGTCGCACCAACCGGCACCATTGCCTGTCGGCGATTGATCTCCGGCATCGCCATGTTGCGGCTGGCAAAACGTTTCCGGATGGCATCGAGTACCGTGGCGTCTTCGACACTGCGCAGACCGGCGACGTCGACAATCGCGTCGCGCGTGAGGTCATCATCGGTGGGTCCAAGGCCGCCGCTGGTCACCACGAGGTCGGCTCTGCTTACGGCAAGGCGAAGGGCGGCGCTCAGTGCTTCCGGGCGATCGCCGACGACACTCTTGGCGACGACCTCGATTCCGAGGTCATTGAGGCGGCTTGTGAGATGCAGGGAATTGGTGTCGATCCGGAACGGCGTCAGCAGTTCGGATCCGATGGCGAGAATTTCAGCGGTCAGAGGCCCGGCCACCACCACAGGATACCGGCGACGACCAGCCATCCGTACACGCCGGCCATCAAATCGTCGGCCATGATGCCGACACCGCCAGGCAGGTCTTCCAGCTGTCGAGCCGGCCAGGGTTTGATGATGTCGAAGATGCGGAAGACAAAAAACCCGATGATCGCGCCGTAGAGCCCCGCGCCGGTCATGAACAGCGTGACCAGCTGGCCGGCCACTTCATCGATGACCACCGGCCCGGGATCTTCGCGGTTGAGCGCTTTGGCCGTCACGTCTGCGGCCCAGATACCCACGATGGTGATTGCGACCAGGAGGGCCAGCTGGAGGGGCCATGCCCAGTGACGGGTCGCCAGATACAACACGATGCCGACCGCCGACCCGACCGTGCCAGGGGCGAAGGGGAAAAAGCCTGCGCCCCCCACGGTGCCCAAGGCCACGCCGAGTTGTTTCACGCACGCACCACGCGTGTATGCGCCAAGCGATCGTGGACAGCCTGACCGCTGCCGACGAGCGCGGCGACCAGGCCGGCCCCCAGCGGCAGGAGCGACAGCGCCCGCACTGCGGCCTGTCGGACCGAGACGCGGTCGGCCTCCGGCCTGTCGTCGGGCACCACGCGCAGGCCCATCATCATTTTGCCGATCGTCTGCCCCTGCGCAGCCGTGAACAGCAACTCGTACCCGACGCCGATCAGCGCAAAAAACGTCAGCATCGGCACAATCGGAAGATCCATGACCTGCGTCATGGGCAACTGGGCCAGTTGCATCGTGAAGACCGTTACAACGGTGGCAATGGTTCCCAGCAGTCCGGCATCGATAGCCGCCGCCGCCAGACGCGCACCTGCCGCCACCGGTGCGGCCAGCATGACGGCCGGTCTGGGCGTTGCAGCCGAAGCCACCGTCTGGTGCAGCACGGGTTCCTCATACATCGGCTGGTCGACGCCGGCCAGCAGATCGGGTTCCGGCTGCGGGGCGTATTTCGCGCGAAGTTTGACCGGGTCGGGCGTGGTCCGCCGAACGCCCAGCGGCTGTCGCGGCCTCGCGGGTACTTTTACCAGCGGGACCAGATCCGCGTCATCATCCTGGTCCGGCATGTCGCGCACAAACAGCGGCAGTTCGGCCGTCATGATCGGCGCCATCGGCTGCGGCCTGGCAATCGCGGCCACCACATCCGCCGGCGGTGTCATCGTCGTGACGCCCGTGTCGTAGGCGCGGCCGTAACTCGATCCTGGTGCTGCAGAAGGGCGAACCGTACGTTCAGGCTGGTCTTCTGGACCGCGATCCAGATCAAACTCACCGAGCAGGTCGTCC
>JBKJTD010000401.1:0-8884 GCA_046590915.1 Vicinamibacterales bacterium | reverse complement strand
GACTGCAGTCGTTTTTCAGGCACCTGCATGGAGTTCAATGCCGATGTGTCGCTACCAGACGGCCCCGCTGGGTCCTACTTGTACACCGGCATCAATCGATACGACATCACGTCGTGGACTTCGGACGAAGTGAAAGCGTCAACAACAACCTCATGCCGAAAAACTGAAATCACTCTAAATTTCACGTCGAAATCTGTGCATCAAGTGTCCTCGGACCTGACGCGGGAAGGATGTCCGATAACAGGGCCTCTCTCGACGCCTAGGGTCGCAGTGCTTGAGAACGGACTCGACGTCTACCAGCGGCTGAACAAGGAACGCCAAGAGCTGGTCAAGAAGGTAAGCAGGTTGCCCATGAATCAGATCGACCGCCTGTTCGAATCACCCCGCCCAAAGCGTTAGCTCCTCGGGTGCCTTACGCTCCGGAAAATAAAACGGCCCGCCGAGTGGCGAGCCGTGTTCCGCTTTCAAAAGTTGCAAGAAAGTTGCAAACTCCCTCGCGTTTTTGGTGCGCCCGACACGATTTGAACGTGTGACCCCCGCCTTAGGAGGGCGGTGCTCTATCCAGCTGAGCTACGGGCGCGACGAGTGAAGCGTATTATACGCTTCCGCACTCTCAGCTCATCCATCCCGCACACAGCTGCTCGGCGTCCATCTTCATGACGCGTCTCCCGGATCTTCAAACAGCCGCAGATACGGTTCGAAGCGAAATCGGCGATTCCTGGCGTAACCGGTAATCTCACGCAGCACGCCCACAGCGACAAGGCGATTGACCAGATTATTGGTACCGGCTGCTGAAATGTCGAGCCACTGTTGCACCTGAGACACTGAGACGATCGGGTGGTCGAAGAGGCGCTCAAGTATGCGATGGCCGTTGCCGGCGGCCCGCCCAAGGTCCGTGGCGATCCTGGCGCGATAATCCTCCCGCATGCGCAAGATGGCCGCGGCCGTTAGAGTGGCCTCGCCGCTTACCTGGGTGACACCGCGAAGAAAGAACCTGAACCAGCCTTCCCAGTCACCCGAATCACGAATGGCCTGGAGCCGATCGTAGTACTCCGTGCGGTGCTGCTTGAAGAAGTGCGAGAGATACAGCACCGGCCGCGAGAGCAATCGACGCTCGGTGAGCAGGAAGGTGATGAGCAGCCGACCGACGCGTCCGTTGCCGTCGAGAAAGGGGTGGATGGTTTCGAACTGCGCGTGCGCCAGTCCCACTTGAACCAACGCAGGTGGCGCATCAGGCGCATGAAGAAAGCGTTCGAGATTCGACAGCGCCTCCGGCACGACGCGGGGTGGGGGCGGCACGAAGCTCGCGTCGTTTAATGTGCATCCGGCAGGGCCGATCCAGTTCTGGCTGGTCCGAAGCTCGCCAGGTGTCAGCGCACCACCACGCACGCCACGCATGAGCTCCGCATGAATTTCCCTGATGAGACGGAGAGACACCGGAAGCTCAGGCAGCCGCGCCAGTCCGTGTTTCATCGCCCTGACGTAGTTCACGACCTCGGCCACGTCACCCGGCGCATCAGCGTCGTGCAGGCGCGCTTCAGCCGCGAGCAGATTCTGGAGGGAACTCTGTGTCCCCTCGATCTGGCTCGATAGCACAGCCTCCTTGCGGACATACATGAAGACGAATAAATCCGGGTTGGGCAGAGTGAGAATCGCGCCATCGAGACGTCCCAGCGCGTGGTCGGCGGCCGACAGCGCGACCCGCAGGTTGCCGGTCAGATCAAGGGCCGGAACCGGAGGCAGAGGAGCAGGGAGGAACGCCCGATAACCGCTCGGTTGTCGGACGTATCGTCCAGCCCGGTTCTGCATGCTATCGGCTGCGTTGACCATGCGCGGCAATGACTCCCATAGTAAACGGAGCGTTTACTATACGCTCCGTCGGGCGCCCATAAGCAACGTTCGTGACCCTTGCCGAACCCGATCAGGTCGAGGTTGGCGTTGATGGTGGTGGTCAGTCGATCGGACTCGGCCCGTTGCTCCACCAGGGTCGCAGCAGTTGTAACGGTGATGTCAAACCTTCAGCCTTCCGCCCCCCTCTGTTACACTGACAAGCTGTATTTGGCAGGAGAGCAGGCAATGAAGGCAGATCATCGGCACCAACTGAAGCAGAACGACCTGGCGATTCGGGTCGCCAAGGCCACGGAAGTGATGGCCACCAATCGCAACAACATCGTGATGGGCGTGATCGCCGTCCTCGCCATCGTCGTCGCGATCAGCGCTTATTCGTGGTGGAGCGGCCGCACGGCGGCGCAGGCAGAAGCCCTGTTGGCCGTGGCCATGCAGACTTACGATGCGCCCATCGTGCCCGCGCCGACGGTGCCGGGAGCCACGCAGCAGGCGGGCACCTATCCGACCGAACAGGCCCGCAGCGAGGCGGCGCTGGCCGCGTTCCACAACGTCATCGAACAATATCCGTCCACTGACGCGGCTACGGCTGCCCGGTACCACCATGCGGCGTCGCTCGCCGCGGTAGGACGCTACGCAGACGCGGAGAAGGGATTCCAGGCAGCCATTGATGCGGCGGGCGATTCACTCTTCGGCGCCACCGCGCGCCTGGGTCAGGCCGAAGCGCTGATTGCGGCCGGCCAATTTGATCGCGGTATCAAGGTCCTTGAAGACCTGTCAGCCAACCGTGATGGGGTGCTGCCGATTGATGGCGTCCTGATGCAGCTCGCGCGCGGGTACCAGAAGGCCGGCAAGGCGGGCGAAGCCCGCACGACGTTCAAACGCGTCGTCGACGAGTTCCCGGACTCGCTCTACGTTCCTCAGGCGCGGACTGAACTGGCCAAAATCGGATAGCGCAGTTAATGAGCCAATGGGCCAATGAAGGGCATTGGCGTCACGCTACATTCATTGCCTCATTGCCTCATTGCCTCATTGATCAGAGTCTCCAGCGCACCAGAGAAATCCGCGTGCGCATCAGCGACATGAAAATGCACCACGTGGCGGTTGTTGGCGGCGAGGGCTTCGTAGTCGCCGAGGGCCTGTGCGTGTTTGAGGCGGCTGAAAGTGTAGTCCGCGCCTGGGACCTGTGTTGATGTCGCGTCGGCGCCGGTGAGCAGCAGGAACAGACCCGAGTTGGTGCCGCCTTTGTGGAACTGGCCCGTCGAGTGGAGATACCGAGGCCCGGCGCCGTATGTGGTCGCGGCCTTCGTGCGGCGGCGGATGGCGGCGCGCACCACTGCGATCGCCTCGGCGCGATGCGCATCCTGCGGCAGGTAATCGAGAATCGCCACAAAACTGCTGCCGGGATCGATGTCCGGATTGCGATGGGAGCGTCCGACGAAGGTTCCACGTTCGACAAGGGGAGGATCGATCGGCAGGGGACCGCCGCGCGAGAGCAGCGCCTGCGTGCGTGATTTTGCATCCTTCACGTTGGGTTCATCAAACGGGTTGACGTCGAGCAGCGCACCGGCGACGGCGGTTGCAAACTCCCACCGGAAAAACTCCGCACCCAGATCCTGAGGCGTGCTTTGCAGATGCATCACCGGATGCCCGGCGCCGACCAACGCCTGACGACGCTCGAGCGCGGTGTCGTCGGTGGGCTCGGACACGAGCACGAACGCGCGATCGAGCCCGTAGTCCTCCAGATGTCCGGGCGCTGTGACGGGTTCATCCACGATCGGCAACACGCCACGACCCTGTTTGCCCGTGCTTTCAGCGACGAGTTGTTCCACCCAGAGGCCCAGTGCGCACATCGACGCTGGGAGCAGCAACGTGAGCTTGTCCCGCCCGGCGAGCGCATGTTCCGCCATGTATTGCCCCAGCGCCAGCCCCGGGTTGTCTTCGTCATCACTCCGGCACGCGTCCACCATCGGCGCTGCGCCATTGAGCAACAGCGCCGGATCGATGCCCATCAGGGCTGCCGGCACCAAGCCGAACAACGAGAGGGCCGAGAATCGTCCACCGATGTCCTCGGGATTGATGAAGATGTGCCGATAGCGGTGCGTCGTCGCGTGCTCGACCATCGACGTGCCTGGATCAGTGATCGCGATGAAGTGCCGACCGGGGTTGGTGATGCCGGCCTTCTCGACCCACGCGCGAAAGTGCGCTTCAAGCGCCGTCACCTCAATGGTTGATCCGCTCTTGCTGGCGACGATGAAGATGGTGGACGCGGGGGCGAGCGCTTCAGACGCCACGAGGATGGCGCGTTCGTCGGTCGTGTCCAGCACGTGCACGTTGGCGCGCATCTCTGGCGACGCCAGCGTCAGTCGCAAGACCTCTGCGCACAACGAACTGCCGCCCATGCCGAGCAGACAGACCGACGTCAGGCCGTCGTCGTTGACGGCCCTTGCGACGGCACGTACATCGTCGAGTCGCGCGCGCATCTGTGTGGGCGCATCGAGCCAGCCGAGCCGGTTGTTGATGGAGGCGAGCGCCGTCGGGTCCGAGGCGACTGAGAACACGTTCGCGTCCCTGTTCCAGATGCGCGAGGCGATGTGGTCGAGCATCAACGAGACTCCTGATTGATGACGAGCAATTTCAGCTCCGTCATTTCTTCGAGGGCGAACCGCGGGCCTTCGCGCCCGGTGCCCGAATCCTTCACACCGCCGTAGGGCATCGAATCGACGCGATAGGTCGGCACGTCGTTCACGACGACGCCGCCGACCTCCAGTCGATCGAACGCGTCTGTCGCCGCACGGAGGTCGCGCGTAAAGATGCCGGCCTGCAGCCCATACCGCGACGCATTGATGCGTGCAATGGCATCGTCGAGCGCAGTGAACGTGTAGAGCCCGACAATTGGGGCGAAGGCCTCTTCGCGGCAGAGCGCGGCATTCTCCGGCACACCGGTGATCACCGTCGGTGCAAACACGGACGCAGTGATCCGCTCCCCACCCACAAGCACGCGGGCTCCGTCGGCGACGGCGTCGCGCACCCACGACTCGATGCGGTCCACATCGCCGTGACTGATCATCGGACCGAGGTCGTTGGCGGCGTCGCGCGGATCGCCGGCCCGCAGGGCTCCGACGGCGGCGCTCAGCCGGGTCGCAAATGTATCCGCCACTGACGCATGCACATACACCCGCTGCACCGAGATGCAACTCTGGCCGGCGAAGGTAAAACCGCCGGCGACGATGCGCTTGACGGCGAAGTCGAGGTCGGCAGACGCGTCAACGATGACGCCGGCGTTGCCGCCCAGCTCGAGCACGACACGTTTCTTGCCTGCGCGGGCTTTCATCGCCCAGCCCACTTCGGCCGAGCCGGTGAAGGTCAGCAACTTGAAACGCTCGTCTGTGACGAGCCGGTCGGCGGCACCACGTTCCATGGGCAGCACACTGAGTGCACCGGGAGGCACACCGTGTTCATGCAGCAGGGCAGCGACGCGCAGGGCCGACAGCGGCGTGCGCGTCGCAGGTTTGAGCACCACCGGATTGCCGGCTGCGATCGCCGGCGCGAGTTTGTGGGCGACCAGAAGCAGCGGAAAGTTGAAGGGCGTGATGGCGGCCACCGGGCCAAGCGGGACCCGCTTGGTCAACGCGAGACGCCCCTCGCCGTGTGCCATCAGGTCGATCGGAATAACCTCCCCACCCAGGCGGCCGATCTCTGCCGCCGCCGTGTCGAAGGTGAAGGCCGCCCGGTCCACCTCGGTGCGGGCGTCGCGAATTGGCTTGCCGGCTTCGTCCGACAATATGAGCGCGATAGCCTCACAGTCAGCCCGCAAACCGCTCGCCACGGCCCGGAGCGCGGCGATGCGGGCGTGGGCCGGCCAGCGTCGCATGGCCGGGGCCGCCGCCACCGCCGCAGCGGCCGCCGCCTCGAATTCGGCGTCCCCGCCCACGCTCGTGCGTCCGATCACCCTGCCGTCAAAGGGGCTACACACGTCCAGCGGGGTTGGCAGGGTCACCCACTGTCCGGCACACAATACTGGCCAGTTCATATGCGTAAGCTTCCCATTTCGCCACGTATAATTGAAAGCATGATTCATGTCACACAGACGGCTGCCTCGCGGATTTCCGAGTTGCTGGTCGAAGAGGGACGCCTGGATGCCGGGCTGCGCGTGTTCGTGCAGGGCGGCGGTTGTTCAGGGTTTCAGTACGGCCTGATGATCGATGAGGGCGAAGGCGACGCGGAGTCGGATCAGGTGTTCGAGGTCAACGGTGTCAAGCTGCTGGTCGACCCGATCAGTCTGCGGTACCTGAGCGGCGCCGAGGTCGACTTCGTCGACAACAACATGGGTGGCGGATTCACCATCAAGAACCCCAACGCCAAGTCCACCTGCGGCTGCGGCTCGTCTTTCAGCGCGTAAGCACGGCCGGCGTATGCAGTCTGCCACCGAGTTTGTCGAGAAGTTGCGGCCCGCCGGCGGGCGCCGCTCCGGCAAACGTGACGTCATCGTCCAAATCTTCCTCCGGCAGGAAGGACACCTTGCGGCGGACGAACTGGTGGAGCTCATCCGCAAGGAAGACGCACGCATCAGTCGCGCGACCATCTACCGGACGTTGCAGTGGATGGTGGACGCGGGCATCGCGCGCAAGGTGGACTTTGGCGAAGGCAGGTTTCGCTTTGAACATTCGTACCGACACCCCCGGCACTTTCATCTCATCTGCAAGACCTGCAGTCAGTCGTTCGAATTTCTGAGCTCGGACATCGAGGCGCTGATCGAGGAAATTGCCGAGGCGCGCCGCTTTGCGCCGCGCCAGAGTGTCCTGCAGATCTACGGGACGTGTGAGAACTGCCAGGCGGGCCGTCAACCCGAACGCGTCGTGGCGCCCACCGAAGCGCTCTTTGCGCGCGACGCCCTCCGCATCGCCATCGCCACCGAGCGCAGCGGTTTGGAGTTTTATACGCGGGCGGCGTCGATCACCAAGGACGCGCGCGGCCGCAAGGTGTTCACCCGGCTTGCCGGGGAGGAGAAGGAACACCTCGGCACGCTCGAGAAGCGGTACCACGAACTGCTCAAGACCGACCCGCTGCTGGAGTCGTATCCGACGTTCCTGTTCTTCAAGGGCGCGGCCAACGGACTGTTCGCCGCGGGCACCGAAGAGCTCGCCAAGGGCGTGGATGACCGGCAGGCGCTGCTCGTCGGCATCAAGTGTGAACGCGGCTCGCACAAATTTTTCAAGCGGTACGGCGAACGCTTCGAGGAGTCGGAGGGCAAACAGATTTTCCTCGAGTTCGCCGAAGAGGAACGTGAACACCTCGACCTGCTCATCCGCGAATACAAGAGCCTGGTCGAACGTCAGGCGTCTGCCTCGACATCATCGAAAAAAACATCTCCCGCCCGCCGCGCACGATGATCGATCTGCACATGCACACGACCGCCTCTGATGGCCGGTCCACTCCCGAAGGACTGGTCGCCGAGGCGGCCGCCAAAGGTGTGCGCGTCATGGCGGTGACCGACCACGATACGACTGCCGGCGTGGCCGACGCCCAGTCGGCGGCCCGGGACGCGGGCGTGACGTGTCACGTCGGCATTGAAATCACCGCTGTGGACGCGGGTCGTGACGTACACGTGCTCGGGTACGGCTTTGATCCGACGCACGCGGAACTGGTGGCGTTCTTGACCACACAACGGCGTGATCGCAAGCGCCGCCTGGAAGAAATCGGCGTGAGACTCGCGCGGCTCGGTGTGCCCGTTGATCTCGAACAGGCCATGGCCGCCGCCGGTCGTCAGACCGGCCGCGCCCTTGGCCGCCCGATGGCGGCGGCGGCGTTGGTGGCGGCCGGACACGTGGGCAACTTCCGTGAGGCGTTTGATCGCTACCTGGGCGAGGGCAAACCCGCGTTCATCGAACGTATCGGACCCTCACCAGCCGAGGTCGTCGCGTTGATTGCCCGAGCCGGCGGCGTTGCGTCACTTGCACACCCGGGCAAGTCGCAGCGCGACCACCTGATTGCAGATCTTGCCGACGCGGGCCTGCCGGCAATCGAGGTCTACCACCCAGACCACGACGCCATCGACACCGCTCGCTACAAACAGATGGCCCTGTCGCTCGGACTGTTGATGACCGGAGGCTCCGACTTTCACGGCATCGGCAGCACGCGCGAGTTTGCGTTTGGTGTCATCAATCTCCCGTCACCTGCCTACGCGCGGCTGGCCGAACGGCTCGGCTGGGCGGTCATCCATGCTCGTTGACATCACGGGCGTCAGGAAACACTTCGGCGGCCTGCGCCCCTTGCGGATCAACATGCTGCAGTTGCAGCCTGCCCAGCGCATCACCCTGCGTGGACTCGACGCACAGGCGGCCGAAATGTTGTCCCTGCTCATCACTGGAGCCGCTCTGCCCGACGAGGGCACCATCGTCGTCGCCGGTCGCGACACAAGAGACATTGCCACCGACACGGAGTGGCTCGTGTCACTCGATTTGTTTGGACTGGTGACCAGCCGCGCGGTGCTGCTCGACACGCTGACACTCGAGGCCAACCTCGCGTTACCGTTTACGCTCTCGATCGACCCTATTCCAGAAGACGTGCGCCGCGCCGTCGCCGCGCTCGCCGATGAAGTGGGCTTGGGACGGGAGCGCCTCGCGGCCTCCGTGCACTCGTTGTCGGCCGCCGACCGCGTGCGGGTGCATCTGGCCAGGGCACTTGCCGCGACCCCGAAAGTATTGATTCTCGAACATGTCACTGCCGCACTTGGGCCTGATGAGGCCACGGCCCTGGGACAAAACCTGGCGACCATGGCCAACGATAGAAGCCTTGCCTGGATTGCCATCAGTGAAGACGAGGCGTTTGTGCAGGCACTTGGCGGGGCAGTGCTGTCACTCGAGGCAGGCTCCGGTGATGTCAAACCGTTTACACAAAGGTATACGTCGTGGTGATCTGCTCGTGACGCTGGTGTTGTTCGATATTGACGGGACGCTGATTCAGACAGGCCGCGCCGGTGTGCGTGGAATGAATCGCGCGTTTGGCGATTTGTTTGGCGCGCCCGACGCTCTTGAAG
>JBKJTD010000245.1:0-3273 GCA_046590915.1 Vicinamibacterales bacterium | reverse complement strand
CCTCGGCGCCGACGATTACCTGACCAAGCCCTTCCGGCCGCAGGAACTCGCGGCCCGGGTGGTCAGGTTGCTCCGCTGAGCCATGCCACTGTTTTTGATTTGGGTGCGCGACTCGCTGGTGATCATCCTGACGGCGGGCGCGGCAGCACTGGCGGCCCGGTGCCTCGCGCTGATCGCTACGCGTCTCTGGCTCATGGCTGGCGACGCACGCACACGACGACTGAGGCTGCAGTATCAGCCCGTGGTCGCAGGGCTGGCCGACCCGCGCACGGCTGGCATGTCGCTGTCCGCCCTGTCGAAAGTGCCGAAAGCGCACCGACACGTTGTGGGCGCGCTGCTGCTCGATTCCATGCGCGTCACCAGCGGCGACTACGTCGATCAGCTCAGGACCGGGATTTCCGCGCTGGGCCTGGTCGACGTGTGGAAACAGCAACTCGGGAGCCGCCAGTGGTGGGAGCGGACCGAGGCGGCGCACGCGCTGGGTCTGCTGCGCAAACCCGGAATCAGCGTCACACTGTTGCCCCTGCTTGACGACCGCCACGAGTCCGTGCGGGCTGCCGCTGTCGGCGCACTCGGGCTCGCAGGAGATCCCACCGTCATTCCAGCGCTCCTCTCACGGCTCTCAGACGAAAGCCGACACCAGCGGGTACGCATCATCGAGGCCTTGCAGCAGTTGGGCGCAGACGTGGGGCCATGACACGGAAGGGATTCAAGAAAACCTGACGGGCCTCAAAATCGCACGCGCGCGTTGAGGCTGAACGTCATCCGCAGGAACGCGTCCCCGGGGCCCTGCTCCTCCCGGCTGAGCGACGCCATGCCGCCCAGATACATGCGGCGGACACGACGCTGAAACTCGAAGGTGCCCGCGTTTGAGAACAAGCGCGTAATCTCGTCGAGCTGGCGCACATCATCGCGGTAGGTGCCGCGCGCGTAGCCCACGCCCCAGTAACTTTCCCCGTCGCCCGCATAACGACGCGCACCGAAAGTGAGCGTCAAGGCATCGCTGTCGCGATCGGGGTTGAGCCACCCGCGCGCGGTCAGCAGCCAGTTGCCGGAGTACTTCGCCAACGCCCCCGTGTAGATGTGTACGGTGCTGCCAAACTCCAAGCGCCGGACGCCCAGGGTGGCCTCCCATCCGCGGCCAAGACTCTGATTGACATCGAATGCCAGTCGCCGCTCCGGATAGAGGGTGGCATCAGGAGCGTAGGCGCCGGCCACGTAGAGGTACGTGCCTGCGGTGATGCGCGGATAGGCTTCCAGCTCCACCTGATAGTCGGACAGGCCGAACCGCCGGGCACCGTAGGCCCGCAGGCCGAGGGTGCCCAGACCCGTTTGCCTGGACAGCGAGACGTTGCCCTCTGACCACCCTTTCTGGTCATTGTCGAACCGGTCGGCCCGGTACGAGCCCCCCAGAAACGTCGCGGGTTCGCGATCCACCAGTCGGCGGCGAATTCGCCGCACTGACTGATGCGAAGGATCCTGGCGGAGCAGCGACTCGATCTGGTCGCGCGCCTCGCGGTACCGGCGCAGCTGTTCCAGGGCGAGCGCGCGTATTTCCATCAGGTCGGCGCTTTGGGGATTGCCCGTGAGCCCCCGTGTCGCCAGTGCTTCGCTGCGGTCGGGATGGCCATCCCACAACTCCACCCGCGCCAGCACGGTCAGCGCATCGCCATGCTCCGGCATTGCGGCCAATACGACATCGAGGTCAGCCCGCGCCTCAGTCCTGCGACCTTCCCACGAGTGAATCTGACCGCGCAGCGTCCGTGCGTCCATGTCTGTGGGGACGGCGACAAGGCGGGCGTCAAGCAGACGCATCGCCTGTGCTCGCTGACCCGCATTGGCCAGGCGGCGGGCTTCGGCGACCTGGTCGGTCTGTGCGCGCGCGGGCACCACGAGCCCCATCGTCACCAGAACGAGAATGGTGCCGATACGACCGGCGATCGCGGTTGCGGATCGCGTCTGCGTTCTCATCATGTGTGCGCGTCCCCTTCGTCGGGAATGATACCCGCAACGGCCACACGCCACGCAGACGCGCGCCCGTGGCGCTGTCTGTACCGAAGAATACACGGCGCACAAATACGCCGATTTTTGTGCCAGTGCCGTTATTGATCAGCCGGTACGACTCGTCACGATTATGATGGCGCCAGGAGTCAGAAGACGCATGCGTACTCAGACAGCTGTTGGTGAACCCGTCGATACGAAACGGTTGCTTCGCGTCCTTACCGCGTACGAACGCGGTGATTTTTCCGTGAGGATGCCTGGGGATCAGGTCGGCCTCACGGGTAAAATTTACGACTCGCTCAACAACGCGATTGAACTGAACCAGCGCCTGACCAAGGAGCTGGAGCGGATCAGTGCGGTCGTTGGGAAAGCCGGCAATGTGCGGCAACGGGCGTCGCTCTCATCGGCCAACGGCGACTGGGTCGCCTGCGTGGACGCGGTCAACACGTTGGTCAGCGACCTGGTGCAGCCCAATACGGAAGTCGCGCGCGTCATCGGCGCGGTCGCCAAGGGCGATCTTTCGCAGGCGATGGCGACCGAAATTGACGATCGGCCGCTCACCGGTGAGTTCCTGCGCACGGCAAAAATCGTCAACACGATGGTCAACCAGTTGGGCACGTTTGCCTCGGAAGTCACGCGTGTGGCGCGGGAAGTCGGCACCGACGGCAAGCTGGGCGGCCAGGCCGTCGTCAAGGGCGTGGCCGGCACGTGGAAGGACCTGACCGACAACGTCAACTTCATGGCGGCAAACCTCACCAGTCAGGTGCGCAACATCGCCGACGTGACCACGGCCGTCGCCAAAGGCGATCTGTCCAAGAAGATCACCGTCGACGTCAAAGGCGAGATTGCCGAGCTGAAGAACACGGTCAACACGATGGTCGACCAGCTCAGCTCGTTCGCCTCGGAAGTCACCCGTGTCGCACGCGAAGTCGGCACCGAAGGCAAACTCGGTGGTCAGGCCGACGTCAAGGGTGTGGCCGGCACGTGGAAGGACCTGACCGACAACGTCAACCAGCTGGCCGGCAACCTCACCGTCCAGCTGCGAGACGTGTCGAGCGTCGCCACCGCCATCGCGAGCGGCGACCTCTCGAAGAAGATCACCGTCGATGCCCGTGGCGAAATCCTGCAAATCAAGGACGTCATGAACACGATGGTCGACCAGCTGTCGTCGTTCGCGTCTGAAGTGACGCGCGTCGCCAAGGAAGTCGGCACCGAAGGCAAACTCGGTGGTCAGGCCGATGTGCGTGGCGTCGCCGGCACATGGAAGGACCT
>JBKJTD010000455.1:0-4962 GCA_046590915.1 Vicinamibacterales bacterium | reverse complement strand
TCTTGGCTTCGTTCTCCGCAGCGGCGGCGCGTTCAGCCGCCGTGCCCGCGGCCGCCTGTGCGGCGCCGGCCTTCTGGTCAACTTCGGAGATACGGCCTTCGTTCTGCTTGGTGCGCGCCTGGGTTTCTTCCAGGCTGCCGGTCAACGTCGTCACCTTGCCGTCGACGTTGTCGACGCGTGTGTTGACGTATTTCTTGGTGGCGCAGGCGGTGCCTGCCGTGGCGACAAGTGCGATCGTGGATGCTAAAATCAATCGACGCATGGGATCCTCCTTTTAGGATCTGGGTGACACGGAATATCCGGCGCGTGCGCGCACGGGGTGGTTCTGTCGGGTTCGCACGGTGAGGTCGTGCCAGCCGGGGCGAACATCCGGCTCAAACGCCAACAGGTAGTGCTGACGAAGACTGGCGACAATCGTGTTGCGCGCCAGCACCATCGAAGGGCCGGGGCTGACCGCGAACAACTGCCCGCCGGTGCCCGTGGCCAGCGCTTCAAGCGGATGACCGGTGGGAATCAGCACCTTGCGCAGCGCGGGGTCGGGAACGATCGTCAGAATGTACACGGGCACGTCAATGGCGGCCACCAGGGCTTTGACATCCACCGCTTCGTGCGTGCTGCTATTGTCGAGTCCGTCAGTGAAGACGACGACGGCTCGGCGGGGCGCACCGTCGGTGGCCGTGGCACGACTGGTCGACAGTACCGCGTCATACAGCGACGTCGATCCAAAGGCCCGCAGGCCGCTCACGGCAACGCGGTGCGTGGGAGCGATGAGGCCGAAGTCGTGTCGGGTAGTGAGCGCCTTGTCGAAGGAAAATACCCCGGCGCGATCCTGGCCGGCCGTGAGGTCATCCAGCAGCTCACGCGCGGCCAATTCGGCAGGCAGCATCGCGGCATTGACTTCCATGCTGCCGCTCGCGTCCAGCAGCAGCGCGGCGGTGATCGGGCCGGGGTCGCGCGTGAACTGGACGATCGGCTTCACTTGGTCGTTGGACCGCACCTCGAAGTCGTCTTTGGTGAGGTTGGTCACCGGTGCGCCATTTTTGAGCACAGTGACAGCCACCGTCACCAGCCTCGTGCTGGACGTAAACATCGGCGCCTGCTGCGCCGCCATCGTCGTCACCCCAGCCACCAGGGCGGTCACCACGAGTGAGGCGGGAAGTCGAAGGCTCGTCACGCCTCTCGTTACTTCAAGTTGCTTGCCAACTCTTTCGCAGGGGGATCGCCCGCTTGCTGTGACGAAATCGTGTAAGACTTACTTCCGCTCCCCGCCGGAAGGTAAGATCGGACCATGCTGGTTCCACTCCTTGTCACTGTCCTGCTCATGACACCCGGACAGGGTGACGCGCTCTCGCGCGCTCGACAGGCGTACAACGCCCAGCGTTTTGACGACGCCATTGCACTGGCAGCAGAGGCACGCGGCATTGAGCGCGTCGCGCAGTCGGCGGCACTGGTGTTTGCCCGCGCCTCACTCGAGCGGTTCAGGCAGGCGGGAGACGTGGCCGACATTGCCACGGCGAGACAGGCACTACTGACTATCGACCCAAGCCGACTCACTCCATCCGAGGGAGCGGAGTTCCGGCTCGGCACGGCTGAGCTGCTGTTCGTGGATGAGCAGTTCGGCGCCGCGGCCGAAATCTTCGAGGCTGCACTCATCAAGGTGCCCGACGGCCATCGCGACCGAGTTTTTGATTGGTGGGCCTCGGCACTGGACCGCCACGCGCAACTGGCGCCCGACGGCGAGCGCCAGAGACGCTACGGTCGTCTGCTTGCGGGCACCGAGCATGCACTCGCTGCCCGCCCATCATCGTCAGTGGCGATGTACTGGCTCGCGGCGGCAACGCGTGGTGTGGAGGATTTGGACCGCGCGTGGTCGGTGGCCGTCGCGGGATGGATTCAGGCGCCGGCGCTGGCGCCAGGGCAGCGCGGCGCCAATTTGCGCACCGACCTCGATCGTTTGATGCGAGACGCGATCATTCCGGAGCGTGCCCGACGCGCCGCCCCACCGGCAGACCCCGAGGCGCTGAAAGTCGCGCTGGCGGCCGAGTGGGACTCGATCAAGCAACGCTGGACGCGCTGATGTGTGTGTCGTCGGTCTGCTTGCGGAGCAGCGCAGCCATCGTGGCGGCCTTGTCGGCGAGCTGGCTCGCAAACATCAGATTACGCACCTTCAACGCGTTCTCACACTGACGCACAAAGCCCAGGGCTGCGTCGTACTGGGCCCTGGCTTCGGCACCCAGTGTGCGTGGGTTCACCTGCGCGAGGTGGCCGTTCGCGCGTCCGAGTTGGGCACGAATGCGGCGCTCGAAATCCGCCGTGTTCATCGAGGTGCTCAACACGGCCGTGGGCGGAGCATCGACTTGCGCGGGTGGCGCCGTTGGTGGCGCTGAGGAGGCCGGGGGCGGCGTCGGCCGCGAAGAGCCCGCACGAGGTGGCGTGGCTGGCGCGGGCGCTGGGGCAGCCGGCGCGTCAGGCTCCGGAAGTGTTGGAATTTCGGGAGCTGGAATCACCAACCGCGCCGGCGGGGTGGGGGGCAGAAGCTCCGGCGACGAGCCTGGCACAGCCACCTCGGCTCGGGCGCTGCACGCCGCAGCGCCACACACGAGCACGAGGACCAGAAGTCGAGAGGACACAATTTCCATTATGCACACATCACGCTGCGGGAAGCGTCACCGTGAATGTGGTCCCCGTGCCTGGCACTGACTGCACATCGATGTCGCCGTCATGCAGATGTATCGTTCGATACACGAGCGCGAGTCCGATGCCCGATCCATCGGGTTTTGTCGTGAAATAGAGGTTGAAAATCTTCTCCAGATGCTCGGGAGCTATTCCCGTGCCGGTGTCGGCCACCACAAGCTGCACGTGGCTGTCATCCTTCCGCCGGGCCGCGAGCCTCAGTCGACCGCCCCTCGGCATCGCGTGGCAGGCATTGATGGCCAG
The DNA here is from genome assembly GCA_046590915.1 of Vicinamibacterales bacterium. GTDB lineage: Bacteria > Acidobacteriota > Vicinamibacteria > Vicinamibacterales > SCN-69-37 > SYFT01. Next base: position 2,025 of record JBKJTD010000455.1, on the reverse strand, counting down.
ATTCAGGAGTGCCTGGGCGAGCAGGGTCCGGTCCCCCGCGATCGCGGGCACCTCGCCGGGCACATCCACCGCCACTTTGACGCCGGTTTTGCCGGCTTCGGCGGAGACCACCGGCAGCAAATCTTCAAACAGTTCCCGGGCGGTGACCGGAGCGATCACCAGATCCTCCGATCGTGTGAAGGTCAAAAACCCGCTGACCACCTCGTCGAGGCGCCGCATCTGGTCGGCCAGCACCTGCACGTGGTCGTGCGTGCCCGCCACCTCTGCGGTCTTCATGCGGAGCAGCTCAAGGTGAATCCGCATGGCGTTGAGCGGATTTTTCACCTCGTGGGCGATGCCCGAGGAGACTCGTCCAAGGGCCGCAAGACGACGGGAGAGGGCGGCGCGAGACACCTCGCCGTCGGCATGTTCACGTGCCAGACGCGCACTGACCGCGTTGAAGGACTCTCCGAGGTCGGCAAATTCATCCTGCTGCGCAAAGTCGAGCGTGACACCTGTGTCGCCCTGACCCAGGCGGGCCAGGCCCGCGCGCAGCAGGAGAATGGGTCGCAGCATCCATTGAGCCAGCAGAAGAGACACCAGCACCGCGGCCACCAGAAGTGCCAGTGTGCTGAGGAGGGCGGGTCTGAGGGCTTTTTCGATTTCGTCGCGCAGCAGCAGCGTCGTCACGCCCACACGAATGGTCCCGAATTCCTGCGGGCCGGTCCCGCTGTCGAGCATCAGCGGTATGCGCACCTCACGTGTCAGACCGTCCGAGTAGATGGCGCGGACCTTGTGCAGATAATTTGAATCCACGAGCGTCTGCATCTCTTCGGAGGGCGGCAGCGACACGACGCCGGTGATGGCGCGGTCGCTGTAGGCGAGCACCGTGCCGTCCTGATGTTGAACGGCCGCGTAGAGCATGTTGGGCGAAAACGCCGACAGCTCAAGCATGTTCTGCAGGCCGGTATCGGTAGTGATCTGCTGTCGGAGGTCGCCTCCGTCGAGCACAAGGTGGGTGATGCGCTGAAAAATTCCTTCGGCCACCAGCTCCGCCCGGGCTTTGGTCTGCGAGATCAGCACGTCGCCCAGGCGGAGGATGTAGAACCCGCCCAGGAAGGCGACGACGGCAAACACGATCGCGGTGACGCCGACGACCTGTTTGGTGCGGACCGAAATACGCAACTACTCGCCGGCTTTCTGCGCGTCGCGCGTGAGCTTGTTATGCAGGGTCTTCAGGCTGATGCCCAGCATGCCGGCCGCCTTGGTCTTGTTGCCTCCTGTGTGCGTCAGCGTGATCGCAATCAACTGCCGTTCCGCGTCATCGACCGTGAGACCGGGGTACAAGAGCGGTGCGCCGTTGGGTTTCACTGCAGCACCGTTCTCGTCCGCCGCAGGTGAGCCTGCACCCGTCGCGGTTGCGGCGCGGCGTTCGGGCATGAGTGCAGCCTGAGCGTCCCCACTCAAGCGCAGCCCTGCGAGGTCGGCGACACCAATGGTGCGCCCGCGCGTGATGATCGTCGCACGTTCGATCACGTTCCTCAGCTCGCGCACATTACCCGGCCAGTTGTGTGAGCTGAGGGCGCGCATGGCGGCATCGTCCACATCGAGCACGCTTTTCTGCTGCTCCTTGGCAAATTGGGCGATGAAGGCGTGAACGAGCAGGGGGAGGTCGTCGAGTCTGTCGCGCAGTGGCGGCATGTGGACGGAGAAGACGTTCAGTCGATAAAACAAATCCTCGCGAAGTTTGCCGAGTTTGACCGCCTCCATCGGCTCGATATTGGTCGCCGCGACGATACGGATGTCGATGGGTTTGTCACGATCGCCGCCGACCGGGCGGACCACGCGCTCCTGCACGACACGCAGGAGCTTGGCCTGGAGGGCCGGGTTCATCTCGGCGATTTCGTCGAGAAACAAGGTGCCGCGATCGGCCAGTTCAAATGAACCCTGTCGCCGGGCGACGGCGCCGGTGAACGCGCCTTTTTCGTGGCCGAACAGTTCACTCTCGAGCAGGTCCTCGGGAATCGCCGCGCAGTTGATGGGCAC
>JBKJTD010000350.1:0-13690 GCA_046590915.1 Vicinamibacterales bacterium | reverse complement strand
GGATGACGCAACTCCGAATGACCTTGGCTCCCGTAATCTCACCCCACACCGGGATTTGCGCGCCGTCTGCATCCCTGAGCACGTCCCACTGCCGCTGACCGCCGCCGTTGCCCGCGCACACAATGTCGCACGAGTAGCCGTTACACTGGTGGCCCCCGTCCTTGAGCAAAAGTCCGAACGGTGCCCCGTTGATGCCAGACGCGGTCAAGTCGCTGGCCACGCGGCCCAGGAAGTCCACAATCTGGCTGGAACTCATCTGACCCGAGTAGCGGTTGCGGTTGCACGTTACGATGGCCTCACCAGTCGACCCGAGGCACGATCCGCCGGAGGGCGGCGTCGGGCCCGGTCCCGGCGTCACGACAGGTGCGAGTGGCGTCCGAAAGGACTCGGTCGCCGACCAGGCACCGATGTTGAGCCCGTCTGTGATTTTGACGCGCCAATACAACTGCGTGTCGTACGGCAGAAGTGCCGGCACGGCGTAACTCGTGGTCCCGCCGGAGCTCTGCAAGGTTTCGGCGTTGGCCGACAATGCGCCGAACGACTGTGTCGCCGACAACTGGAACAGATAAAACAGGGCCCCGTGTGGGCCCGACGATGTGCCGTTTCTGGCGACAAGCGTCGGTTGGCGTGTCGTAATCCGTCCACCCCCGGCGGGGGAGTTGGGAATCGGTGTGCCGATGATAATCGGCGTCAGGATTTCGAAGGTCGTGGCCGGCGACCAGGCGCTGGAGTTAGCACCGTCGACGGCACGAATGCGCCAGTGATACGACCGGCCATGTGCCAGTTTGTCCGGCAAGCGATAACTTGTGCGCCCATTGGGGCCGGGCTCCAGCCCCGAGGCGGCATGCACGACCGTCGCAAAGGCCGTATCGGACGCGACCTGCAGTTGAAGGGTGAATGGTCGCGGGCTGTTGCTCGACGGGTTTTCCATCAGCAGCGTCAACGGCTGCTTGCTGTCCTCGACCTTCCAGCCCGTCGCCGGTTCAAGGCTTTTGGGCAGCGAGATCGTGACGCCCACCAGCGGCCCCGCGATAAGGGGACTCAGGGGATTGGAACTCCGGGACTGCTCACAGCCGGCGGCAACCAGTACCGCGGCGAGCGCCGGAAACAAAAAGTGACGGTGACGAACCAGGGACGTAATCGACATAGCTTCCTCAGGAACATGAACAGGCAGTAATCGCTGTATCGGATTGGACAGTCGACTCCGATAGCGGCAGATGGCACCCAGCAGATGCAAAGCGAGCGCCAGGCTCAGCGGGGGGGATTTTTGGCTGGGGCCACGAGGGCGGCCAACCCCCCGGGAATGCTCCCCAGCGGCCCCAGGATCAGGAACCACACCGATAGCGCCAGGGCCGCCGCCGGATCGACACCGGCCCACCCGAACAATTGCTCAAACGCCAGGTTCCCGGAGCCCAATCCCGCGACCGAAATCGGCAGAATCAGAATGACGACGATGAGGGGGATCAGTGCAAAATACCAGAGCGGATCGATGGTGATGCCGAGTGCGATGCCCAGCCCCCAGGCTTGCACGGTGCGCAAAATCTGCACGATCACCGAAAGCCCGAATACCTTCAAAAGTGCCGCACGGTAATCGCCGTACTGCCGGAGCGACGCCAGTCCCTTGAGGGCGAGCCGCTCAACGGTTGGGAATCTGCCGCCGCCGACAAATGTGATGAGTCGGGCCAGCGCACGCGAATCGAACAATACGACCAGGGTGCCGGCCGTGGCCAGTGCGGCGACGCCCGCGACCGCGAGCAGAAGGCGGCCGTCGAGAAGACGCCCCGCAAACAGCAACCCCACGACCGCCATCAACAGGACCGAGACCGTCCCAATCAACCGGTCCACGGCGACCGACCCCACCACTACGGGCGTTGGCAGTCCCAGACGGGACGCGCTGACTGCCCGCACAGCGTCTCCGCCGATGCTGCCAGGCAACACCGCGCCGACTAAGGAGCTGATAAAAAATACGCGGACCAGTTCACGGGCCGGCACCTGTGGATGTGGCTCCACGACGCGAACCAGCGCAATCCAGCGCCAAGCCATGAGCGCCCGGTCGATGACGACCAGCGCCAAGACGCCCGCAATCCACCACCACGACGGTTCAACGATGAGCCGCCCCAGCTGTCCAAGGTCTTCGCCGCGCAGCGTGAGCCAGAGCAGGATTGCTGCGATGGCCACGCGACCCACGTGCATCCAGATCGAGGTGCGCGCGGGGGTTGACGAATCGGCCACGCGTTGATTCTATGCGGAGGCTGCCGGAACCCTACGAGAGGAAGATGACCGCCACCTTTTTCGTCACACCGGGCGGCGGGCGATCAGACTTCTCGGCGTGCTCTTGGCCCGTCAGCCGCGGGGGCCAATCCACAGCTTTGGCCCTGGCGGCGACGAGCAGGTGCCCCTCCTCAGCGCTTCCGCCAGGCAGTCGAGAAAATGCTTCTCTTCGTCCTGAAGATTGTCCTGCAGCGTAGAGCTCCCGAGCTCAAAGCTGCCAGCGTTGTGCATGGTCCACGCGTCCGCGTAGGCGTTTTTCGCGTTGTAGACGTTCGCGGCGTAGGCGGCGGCGTTGATGTAGTTTTCAGGAAGTCGGGCGGGTTCCTGCAAGTAGACCGGCAGACCGCCGTCGTCCAAGTTCCTTACGTTCGTTCTAGTCTTTTTCCAGTAGCGATTCACCCGCGGTTCGTGCCATGCAAGGATGTCGACGTTGGCATTGTCCGCCTTACCATCGACGCTCGACGAAAGCACGTCCGAGGACAGTGAAGCAGTGACGAGCCGGGACGGATCGATCGCCTTGATCGCAGCTACGAGCGCGGCCACTTGTGAGTCCGTCAGTGGGCTGCCATCACTCGGACCGGTGTCGGCGTTGTCGTACTCGTTCTGAACGTCGATGAAGACATGTCTGTACGCGGAACCGCCGTTCGCGAGCGCTCGGGTCAAGTCTTTGAGGCACTTTGTGTACTCTGCCAGCGTCAGGCCACTGACGGTTTCGGCGGCCATCGAGATATCCACCAGCAGCCCTTTCTCTTTCGCGTCGTCCAACACGCCGAGGAGGGTGGTCAAGGTGCCGCGGTGAAGGTCACCGTGTGCGTCGCACAATGTATCGGTGTCCAATGAGTAGGGCGCCTTGGGATATCCGCTTCCGTCAAGGGACACGTCCCACCAGTTGGGAAAAATTCGGATACCGTTGACGCCCTTGCCGGCCAGATATGCCAGGTCGGTGTTGACATTCGGGCGGCTCTGGTCGAGCGCATCGAAATACGACACGAAGACCTTGAATCCCGGGGCACCGTCGACGACGAACTGGTAGTTGCCAGTGCCGAGCGTGAGCTGGAGATCGACACGGTTTTGAGTGGCGAAGACCCGTGGCTGGACCAACCATGCTCCCGCCACGACGAGGGTCAGCAGAACCGTGACTCGGCGGACCATAGCGAGAACCTTTCGTTGAGAAGCCCTTGGATTATTATCGTCGAGTGCCCCCCCTCCAAGCGGCCTATTCGCTGCGTTGACCCTGCCCGATCGCGGGGATAAGATCGCCGGGCTGTTCCGCCCTGTATTTCTGAAATGTCCACGCCAACGCCTTTGAACATTCTGCACATCTGCGATCACCTGGGGTGGGAAGGCTCACGCATGCATGGCGTCAAACGGCTGTTCGCGTGGATGATTCCCCGATTTGATGCGAGCCGCTACCGGGTCTCGCTTGTCAGCCTGCGTAAAAAAGATCTGTCGGAAGAGACCCTGGATGCGCTCGGCATCGACATCACCTACCTCGAACGCGGCAAGTTTGATCCGCGGACGTTGTTCGATTTGTTGCGGGTCATCGACGCCAAAAAGACGGACGTGCTGCACCTGCACGGCTACGGCGCCACGACCTTTGGCCGCCTGGCCGCCGCCATGCGCGGCATTCCGGTCGTGCTGCACGAACACGCGAACCTGACGACGACACCCTGGTTCCAGAAGGTGGCCGACACGGTGCTCGAGCCGTTTACCGACATTGCCATCGCCGTGTCGAAAAGCACCGCCGAGTTCGTCGTCAACGCCAGACGCGTGCGTCCCTCCCGCGTCAAAGTCGTGTACCTCGGGGCACCCCTCGATGAATTTGGCCGTCCCGCGCAGGCTGACGAACGCGCGTCTGCGCGTCGCGAACTCGGCGCAGCCCCAGACGATGTGGTGATGGGGACGGTGACACGGCTGCACGACTCCAAGGGCAACGAATATGTGATCGACGCCGCTCGACTGGTCGTTGACGCCCGGCCACAAGCGCGGTTTTATTTGTTTGGCGAGGGCCCGCTCCTGGAGTCGCTGCAAGCCCAAGCGACTCGGCTGGGCCTCGGTGACCGCTTTGTGTTCGGCGGCTTCGTCAAGGACGTCCGGCGCGCACTCGGCGCGTTTGATGTGTCGGTCTTTCCCTCGCTCTGGGAGGGCACGCCGTTGACGGTGTTTGAGGCGATGGGCGCAGGCAAAGCCATCGTGTCCACCGACGCAGACGGATTGTGCGAAGTCCTCACCAAGGACGTGGACGCACTCATGGTGCCCAAACGTGATGCGCGCGCCCTGGCGGACGCGATCCTTCATTTGATCGATCACCCGGATGAGCGAGCCAGACTCGGTGCGGCGAGTCGCGCGACGGCCGAGTCGTTCGACATCCAGGCGTTTGTGCACAAGATGGAGCGCCTCTACGACATCCTGCACAGAGAGTCCCGCACCCGCAAACGCCGCGTCGTCGACGAAATGGACCTTGCGTTTTTGACGGGGAAGGCGCGCGCGTGAGCCCGGCTGCCGCTGACGCGCGGTGGCGCGCCGGCGCGGTGGCGGCGGCGACCCTCTTCGTCGTGTTCGCCGGCCTCGCCCTGTGGATTGATCCAGTCGACGTGCGCCGGACGCCGGCTGACCCGACGGCGACGCCGGGTTTTCAAAGCGACGAGGCCACGTACTACCTGATGGGGCATAGCCTCGCTCGTGATTTTGATCTCGAGTACCGCCAGGAGGACCTTGTCCGCACGCGCGCCGAATTTTCCGGCGGTCCCAGCGGCGTGTTCCTCAAGCGCGGCGTCACATCCGACGGCCGGCCGGATCCCGATCACGATCGGCTCTACTTCGGCAAGTCGTTCATCTACCCACTCTTTGCTGCGCCGTTTGTGAAGGCGTTCGGCACCAACGGGTTTTACGTCTTCAACTCGCTGTTGCTGGCTTTGGGTTTTCTCTGCGCCTACATGTTTCTCGCGGCGCGGGCGGGTATCGGGGTCAGCCTCGTGATGGCCGGTGGATTCCTGTTCCCGACTGTCGTGCCGGTCTACTGGGCGTGGATTGCACCGGAACTCTTCAACTGCATCGTCGGCCTCATCGCGTGTTTTTGCTGGCTCTACAAATTCGTCGCGCCGGAGCCATCGTCGCGGTGGACGAGGTGGCTGCGCGGGCCCGCGTCGGATGTCGTGGCGGCGCTGCTGATTGGGCTGCTGACGTTCTCCAAGCCCACCAACGCACTACTCGGCGCGCCGATGGGGCTGTGGTGGATGTGGAGGCGTGAGTGGTTCCGCGCAGGCCTGGTTGCCGCGGCCTTTGTGATCGCCTCTGTCGCAGGATGGGGCGGCAACAAACTGATCAGCGGCGAGTGGAATTATCAGGGCGGGCAGCAACGGGAAACCTGTTACGGCCGGTTTCCGTTTGAAGCACCTGGTGTCGGCTTGGACGTGTGTGACCCGCGTGAGACGTCCGAGGCACTCACCGGCGTCTGGTTTGATCGCGAGATGTTTTGGCACAACATGCGTGCGAACCTCGGCTACTACGTGATTGGCCGGTACGGCGGACTGCTGCCGTATTTCTTCCCGGTGCTGCTGGGCGTTGTGCTGATGCTTGCCCGTCGCAGCGCGATCCAACGCTGGCAATGGCTGGTCCTTGGGGGAGTGCTCCTGCAGGTCGCTGTGTTTCTGATCACGTTGCCGTACACGTGGTTCGGGGGCGGCGGGTCGGTGGGCAACCGGTATTTCATGGGCGTGTACGGCGCGGCGTTGTTTCTGTTCCCGCCGGTGCGGTCGCGCCTGGTTGCGATCCTGCCGTGGATCATCGGCGGCGTGTTCATGTGGCCGCTGGTGTTCAGCCCGTTTGATACCTCGATGCGGCCGGGCGACCGTGCGTTCAGTGGGCCGCTGCGTCTGCTGCCGGTGGAACGGACCAACTATCAGGATTTGCCGGTCCAGACCGAGGATGACTTGATGCGGCGATGGTTTGGAGAAACGCCCGCCCATCGCGGCTTCCAGATCCTGTACCTCGACAAGAACTCCTGGCTGCAGGAGGCCGACAAGTTGAGCTTCTGGACGCGTGGAGCCAGTCGCGCCGAGATGCTGCTGCGCACGAATGAGCCGGAACGCCGCATTGAATTCACGTTGTCGGCCGGGGCCGTACCCGTGCACGTGGACCTGTCCCTTGACGGACAACGTGCCTCTGTCGCGCTGGTGTCAGGGCAGAGCAGTGTCGTGCAACTCGCGCTGCCACCGGGGTTTCCCTTCAAGGACAAAGAAGGGCACGTGAGCTACGTCTGGCACCTCGCGATTTCCACCGACGCCGGGTGGAGTCCGTTGGAGAGAGACGGCCTTCCGGATGCCCGTTTCCTCGGCGTGCGCGTCAAGCCGCTGATCAGCAGCGCTCCCAGGACGCCATGAAACGCCCTGTCGTCGGAGTGTGGATCGCAGGCGCGGTGCTCGCGGTAGTGATGACGTGGCCGATGATGTGGTCGCCCGGCCAATTGACGCGCCTGGATACACACGACGGGAAGTTCAGCGTGTGGAACGTTGCCTGGGTGGCACACGCGCTGCTGACTGACCCGGCCAATCTCTTTAACGCAAACATCTTTTATCCGCAGAAGGGCACACTCGCGTATTCGGAGGCGAACCTGGTGGCCGGCGCGATGGCTGCGCCCGTGTATGCGCTGACCGGCAACCCGATCCTCGCGCACAACGTGGTCGTGTGTGTCTCCCTCGTGCTGGCCTTTGTGTTGACATGGCAGTTGGTGCGGCGGCTCACGGGCTCGCCATGGGCTGGCGTTCCACCAGCCGCGGCGTTTGCGTTTTCTGCATACGTCACCGCGCACATGGCGCACATCCAGTTGCTGATGGTGTGGGTGGTGCCCCTGGTGCTGCTGGTGTGGCACTGGTTCGAGGAGCAGCCGTCACCTCGCCGGGGGGCCGCGCTTGGCGCGACGCTGACCCTCAGTGTGCTGGCGTGCGCTTACTACGGGATCATGATGGGCCTGGCCGTCGGCTTCGCCGCATTATGGTTCGCCTGGCGCAGGAGCGAGCCGAAGCGGTATTGGATCGGCCTCGGCAGCGCAGTGCTCGTGGCGGGATTGACTGTGGCGCCGATTGTTATTCCCTATGCCTCCTTGCGCGCGGAGGGCATGCGATCCGAACTGAATATCGACGAAGCGCGCAGCTATTCAGCCGATCACCGTTCGTACATGAGTGGCCAATCGGGGGCGCTGGTCCAACTGCTTCCATCGTCCGCGCGCGCGAGTATCGATCGGTATGTCGGGCGTCCAGTCGAAGTATTGTTTCCGGGGCTGGTCATGCTCGTGCTTGCCACAGCAGGCCTTGTGCGCACGTGGCAGCCCGCACCTCGCACCCCGCACTCGGCACGGCGAACGGTCTTCGGTTTTTACCTTGCCCTGACCATCCTCGCCGTGTGGGCATCGCTGGGACCACGCGCCGGGCTGTACGTGTGGCTCGCTGATGTGATTCCGTTCATGTCGTTCCTGCGCGCCCCGGCGCGTTTCGGCGTGCTCGTCCTCTTCGGGCTGGCCGTTTTCGCCGGTTGGGGCGTTGCGTCTCTTGCAAAGAACGGACGACGAGCAGCGGCGGTGTCGACGATGTTGCTGGCCTTTGTGGTGGCGGAGACACGCGTCACGTGGCCACTCAGGCTCGTCCCGCCGGTTGCAGACGCCTACAAAGTACTCGCAGGCCTACCGCGCGCCGGGACGATCGTCCTGCACTTTCCGTATCGCCAGGGCGAATGGTTCCCGCACGTCGAGCACATGTTCTGGTCGATGTGGCACTGGCAGCCCCTCGTGAACGGGTACAGCGACTACATTCCGCAGGACGTCATCGACCTTGCGATCCCCGTCAACAGTTTTCCCAGCGAGGAAGCGTTCGCCATTCTGAAATCCCGCGACGTGAAATACGTGTTGATCGACTGGCGCACGTACAACGAAGCGGCGACGGCAATCATGCGTGCGCGGTTCCCGCCGTTCCAGCAATACCTGCGCCCTCTGGTCACCACCGGTGATGTGTATCTCTACGAAATCATGGGAAGATAAAAGAGAAAAGGTATGAGAGAAAAGGTACGGAGAGCGTCCGTACCTGTCGCCTTTACCCGCTAACCTCTAGCCTCTAGCCTCTTGGGCGCCGTCAGATACGCCACCGCACCGGTCAAAGAAAAGACCATGATCAGCGCGGCGCCGATGAGCGACACCGCAAGCGCGGATTCCAAGGGCAGACCAAGGCGAGTGAAATACGCCCCGAAGGTGGCTTCGCGCACTCCGAAGCCGTTCACCGACACCGGCGCCATCTGCACCACAAACGACAGTGGGACCAGGATCGCGAGATGGGCGAGCGGGATCGGCACGTTCAGCGCGGATGCGATGGCTGCGTAAAAGGCGACCAACACCGCCTGCACGACAATGGCACCCAGCAGGCCGAGGCCAAGGGCGCCAGGCGCGCTGCGGAATTTACCGAGCGCCATGACCAGGCGCGAAATCCGTTCCTCCACCCATTCTTGATGGATGGATCTGAGCGGGTGAAGCAGTCGCCCCACGCGCTCGGGCCACATGATGATCGGCACGGCGACGGCGACACCCGCGACACATCCCGTCCACAACACGGCCACGCCCCATGGCCCGAGTGTCTCGGCCGCCCTGGCGGTCAGGGACGCGCCGATGGCGGCGACAAACACCAGTCCCAACAGGCCAATCCCTCGATCCACCAGGACGACGGTGGTGGCTAGCGTCTTGGACCCAGCCGCAGCTGCGGTGTCGCGGATGCGAATCACGTCGCCGCCGATATTTGACGGCAGAAAATTATTGAAGAACGTCGCCACAAGGTAGGACCGCACCAGCATCGTCGACCGCGCGACCACGTGCTGAGCGTGCAGGAGCAGGCCCCACCGCCACGAGCTGATCAGGACCATCACCAGATACAGCCCCAGCGCTGCAGTCAGCCAGCCCCAGGAGGCCGTGCGCGCCGTGGCCCAGAGCCGGGCGACATCGATGCGCGAGAAGAGCACATACAGCAACCCGCCAGAAATCAGACTCTTGACCACCCATAACCATGGGCGCCCTTGCGCACGCGGATCATTCACAGCGATGTATCCTACAAGGGCTTTTTACGGCATGCACATTCTCATGATCGCGCCCGAGCCGTTTTTTGAGCCTCGCGGCACACCGTTTTCAGAATTTCACCGCATTCGCGCGTTGACCACCCTGGGCCACACCGTGGATCTGGTCACGTATCCTTTTGGCAAGGACGTCGATTTGCCCGGGCTGCGGATCATCCGCAGCCTCAAGCCGCCGTTCATGTCCCGCGTCAAGATTGGCCCGTCATGGGCCAAGGTGCCTCTCGACGCCCTGTTGACGCTGACGGCGTTCCGGATGGCGTTCACGCGCAAATACGACGTCATTCATTCCCACGAGGAAGGCGGTGCCATCGGCATCGTCCTGGCGGGGCTCCTGCGCAAGCCGCATCTCTACGACATGCACTCGAGCCTGCCGCAGCAGATCAGCAACTTCGGCTACGGCAAGGCCACGTGGCTGGCAACACTGTTTGAGTGGGTCGAGCGACTGATGCTGAAGCGCTCGCAGGCGGTCATCGTGATTTGCCAGGATCTGGACGACACCGTGAAGGCGCTCGGCGTCAACGTGCCGACGGTCCTGATCGAGAACGCGTCGGGAACCGCGCCGCTGCTGGGTGCCGGACTGGGCGTGCGACAGTCGCTGGGCCTTGGAGCCGATACGCCCGTGGTGCTGTACACCGGGACGTTTGAGGCCTATCAGGGATTGGACCTGCTCTACGACGCGATGCGCCACGTCCTGACCTCGACACCGGCCGCTCGTCTGGTGATGGTCGGTGGGGATCCCGATCAAGTCGAAGCGGCGCGCAAAGCCGCGGCGGCCGCGGGACTGGGTGAGGCCGCCATCTTCACCGGTCAGAGGCCGGCGGAAGACATCCCCGCGTACCTGGATGCGGCCAGCGTCCTCGTCTCGCCTCGGTCGAGCGGCACCAATACGCCGCTGAAGATTTATCAGTACCTCCGCTCCGGCCGGCCCATTGTGGCAACCCGGCTGCGCACCCATACACAGGTGCTCGACGATGAGGTGGCTGTGCTGGTGGAACCAACAGCGCAGAAACTGGCTGAGGGGATCGTCCGGGCGTTTACCGATCCGAGCGTGCAGACGCTTGGTGCGAACGCGCAGCATCTGGCGAACACGAAATACAGCGACGAGGCATTTATCCGCAAGACCAAACACGTCTACGAGGTGCTGGTCCGATGAACCGACAGCACTACAGCTACACGCACTACGCGAATCGTCAGGTTGCGGAAGGATTTGACACCCTTCGGTTCAGCGGGCCCATCGGGCGGATGTTGCTCGAGACGCAGGAGCGCCTGCTGATGGACGCGATTGCGCCCTTGTCGGAACACCCGGCACCGGGGCGGCCGTGTCTCGGTGTGCGTGTGCTGGACGTCGGCACAGGCACGGGGCGCGCAGCGATCGGCATGGCGAGGGCGGGAGCGTCGGTAGTCGGCCTGGACGCGTCCGCAGAGATGCTGGACGTGGCCAGAGCGCGCGCCGCCGCTGTGACCGACCCGCCGCTCGATGTGACCTTCGATGTGGGGGATGCCCACGCGTTGCCGTTTGCCCCGCAGCATTTCGACGTGGCCGTGTCACTGCGGGTGCTGATGCACACCCCGGACTGGCGGCGATGTGTCGGCGAGTTGTGTCGCGTGTCGAAGCAGCGTGTCGTGGTGGACTTTCCGGCGCTGTCGAGCGCCGCCGCACTTGAGAGCCTTGTGCGCCACGGACGCCGGGCGTTTGGTGCCAAGGTCGAGTCGTATCGCGTGATGTCAGAGCGCGCCGTGCGTGCAGCGTTTGCAGCGCAGGGCTACCGCGTCATCCACGTGCACCGGCAGTTTGTCTTGCCGATTGCCGCCCACAAGGCGCTGGGCTCCCGCGGCCTCACCGAGGGCCTTGAACGCGGGCTCGGCGCCGTCGGCTTGTCGTGGCTGCTCGGGTCACCGGTGACGGTGGTGGCCGAACGATGAAGGCGCTCGTCACTGGAGTGACCGGGTTTACCGGCGGACATCTTGCTCGGCGACTGCGGCATACCCATGGCGACCATGTCCGCGTGCTGGTGAGGAACGACGCGCAAGCCGACACGTTCCGGCGTGAGGGGTTTGAGGTTGCCCTCGGCGACCTGACCGATGAGGCCAGTCTGCAAGCCGCGTGTGCAGGGATGGACGTCGTCTACAACATCGCGGCGCTCTATCGCACCGCGGGGCTCCCGTCGTCGACCTATCGCGCCGTGAATGCCCTGGGAGTGGCCGCCATCGTGCGGGCGGCCGCGGTCTCCGGAGTCCCACGCGTGGTTCATTGCAGCACGGTCGGCGTTCACGGTGACATCGAACAGCCGCCCGCGGGTGAAGACGCGCCACTCAGACCGGGTGACGTCTACCAGGCGACCAAACTCGAAGGTGAAACACTCGGTCGAGACGCCGCGGCCGCCACCGGCATCGAACTGGTCATCGCCAGACCCACGGGCATTTACGGGCCCGGGGATCGACGTTTGTTCAAGCTGTTCGGTGGTGTGGCGAAGGGGCGGTTTCTGCTGCTCGGCAGCGGTGAGATCTTCTACCATCTCACCTACGTGGATGATCTGTGTGACGGCTTCCGGTTGTGCGCGACGGTGCCCGGTGCTGCCGGACGCACATACATCCTCGCGGGCGGGGAAGTGACGACGCTGCGCGAGCTCATCGCCATCACCGCTGCGGTGGCTGGAGTCACCCCGCGGCTGCTGAAGCTGCCGGTGTGGCCGGTCTGGATGGCCGGCGCAGCCTGCGAAGCCCTCTGCGCGCCGTTTGGCCTCTCCCCGCCGCTCTATCGCCGCCGTGTGGATTTTTTCACCAAGAGCCGGGCGTTCGACATCACCCGCGCCAAGACAGAGCTGGGGTACGCGCCGACGGTAACGTTGCGCGATGGCATTGATCGAACATTGGAGTGGTACCGTGCAGAACAATGGATCTAAGCGCGACATCCCGCGCGCACAAGACCAGCTGTTCGCCCAGAGCGGCGCACGGGCGAAATATTCGGCATTGATCGTCGGCGTGCCCGGATGGGTCGCGCTGATCAAATTCGAACTCGTGGTGATGTTGTCCCAGTGGGTGCCCGGTGCACTCGGGCTCGCGTTGCGGAAGTCGCTGTATCCCATCCTGCTGGGCAGCTGCGGTCGCAACGTGGTCTTCGGACAGGGCGTCGTGCTTCGGCATCCCCATAAAATTCACATCGCCGACAACGTCGTCATCGACGACAACTGTTTGCTGGATGCCAAAGGGGACGTCAACCAGGGCATCCGGATCGGCACCGGGGTGTTCATCGGCCGCAACAGCATCCTCTCGTGCAAGAACGGCGACATCACACTCGCCGATGGCGTCAATATCGGGTTCAATTGCGAGGTTTTTTCTGCGGGCGTTGTGACGATCGGCAAGGACACGCTCCTGGCCGCCTACGCGTACCTCATCGGCGGCGACCACGACTTCAGCGACTCGACCGTTGCCGTCAACGCGCAACCCCGACGCGCGGCCGGCATCACTGTCGGCAGCGGTGTGTGGATCGGCGCCGGCGCCAAGGTGCTCGACGGCGTCTCGATTGGCGATCGCGGAATCATCGGCGCAGGCGCCGTGGTCCGGTCGTCGGTGCCCGAAGGCGCCACGGCTGTGGGTGTCCCGGCGCGGCTGGTCTGACGATGGCGCGGATTGCGGTTGTGACGTCATCGCCGCCCCATGTCGAGGGCGGGCATTTGGTCATTGCGCGATCGCTGGTCCACGCGCTGAATGAACACGGACATCACGCCAGCCTCGTCATCACGCCGTCGTATCCATTCGGCAGTCAGGCGCGTGAATATTGGGATACGTGGCGCACGAGCGTGCGCACCCTTGACGGCCGACGGGTTGATCACGTCATCACGACCCGGTATCCGTCCTACGCTGTGCGGCATCGTTCGCACGTGTGCTGGCTCAATCACACGATGCGCGAGTATTACGACCTGTGGGAGCAGTTCAGCACGCGTCTCTCGCCGCAGGGGCGACTGAAGGAAGGTGTGCGGCGACAACTGATTCATGCCGCCGACTCGCATTTCTTTTTCTGGCACGTCAAACAGATGTATGCGCAGTCGCAGACGATTCAAGCGCGGTTGACGCGTTGGAATCGCACGAACTCCACCGTGTTGTATCCCCCCGCGCCGCCCCGGCCGTACCGGTGTGACGGCTACGAACCGTTTCTGTTTGTGGTGTCTCGACTCGCGCCGCTCAAACGCATCGCTCTCGTGTTGCATGCGCTGGCGACCCCTGCAGCGCAGGGCGTTCGGTGCGTGATTGCCGGCGAAGGCGACGCGCACGAGTCCCTGGTCACGCTCACCAGGCGGCTTCAGCTGGAAGA
>JBKJTD010000133.1:0-7219 GCA_046590915.1 Vicinamibacterales bacterium | reverse complement strand
ACGCGCGGACAGACGGCGCGTATCAACGGCCGCGGATCGCTCGAGGCCGACTTCAACACGCTGCGCGAACGCGCGCGCGCCATTGAAACGTTTCACCTGCTCCAGCCGGAGACGCGCGATCTGTATGACGGCTTTGCCGCCGGCGTGAACCGGTACATCGAACTGCATCAGGACGAATTCCCACCGCACATCCCGTCCAACTTCACCGGCTACGACGTTGCCACGTTGCACATCGGCGACGGCCCCCCAGCAGCCCGTATCCGCCGAGTTGTGCAGGCGCTCAGTACCGGACCCTTGGACCACTGGACCCCTGGACCCAATCGAACCCTGGACCTTGGACCCGTGTCGGACCCTGGACCAAGTGTCGACCCCGAAGAAGGCTCGAACGCCTGGGCCTTCGCCCCAAGCCGCACGAAGTCGGGAAAGGCGATTCTGTTACGCAACCCGCACCTGGCGTGGGACGCCGGCTACTACGAAGCGCACCTGACGGTGCCGAATGTGGTCGATTTCTACGGAGACTTCCGAATCGGTGGCCCGCTTGGCGTGGTCGGCGGTTTTAACCGTCATCTCGGATGGTCCACGACCAACAGCAACACCGGCGACCGTACAGAGATTTACGCGTTGCCATTGGACCCCGTTCGCCCGGACCACTACATACTCGACGACGCGTCGTTGCCGCTGGCGAAGGTCACTCGCATCGTCGAGTACCTCGACGGGGGGGCGATGCTGTCGGAGACCAGGGATGTGTGGTCTACGCCCCTGGGACCGGTCGTGCACCGCACGGCCGACACTGTCTACATTGCCCGGACAGCCGGCGATGGGGAGTTCCGCGCCGGCGAGCAGTTTCTGCGGTTGATGCGGACGACCTCGCTCGACCAGTGGATGGACGTGATGCGCATGCGCGCCTTGGTCTCACAGAACTATACGTACGCTGACCGCGCGGGCAACATCCTCGTGTTGTGGAATGCGTCGCTGCCGCTCCTGCCACATGCGATGGGGGACAACGCCGCCATTCCTGCGCGCAGCCTTCGTGACATCTGGACGCAGTTGATTCCGTTTGACGCCTTGCCGCTGACCAGAAACCCAAAGGGCGGCTACGTGCACAACGAAAATGATTCCCCGCATTTCGCAAACGTGCGCCAGCCGGTGAATCTGACCAACGTGTATCCCAACATCGAGCCGCCGACGCTGAGACTTCGCAGTCAACTGGGCATCCAGCTCATCGACACCAATCGCAAGGTCAGTCTTGAGGACGTCGTGAAGCTCAAACACGACTACACGATGTTGCTGGCCGATCGGGTGAAGGCCGATCTGCTCAAGGCCGTCGCTGCGACACGGCCGACCGGCGAGATGGCACAGGCCGCGCGGGTACTGCAGCGCTGGGATGACACATCTGCGCCCGACAGCCGGGGCGGCGTGCTCTTTGATATCTGGTGGTCACGATATTCGCAGGGCCAGAACGAAGCGGCGCAGTTTGCCGTGCCATGGTCAGAGACTGATGCCCTCAAGACCCCGCGTGGGCTCGCCAATCCCACACGCGCGGTCGACGCGTTTGCCTGGGCCATCACCGAAACCATCCGTCGTCATACCGCGGTCGATGTGGCGTGGGGCGACGTGTATCGCGTGCGCCGCGGCAGCGTTGACGTGCCCGTGGGTGGATGTCCCGGCCGCCTTGGCTGTTTTCGCGTGCTTGGATTCAGTCGGGCCGACGATGGAAAGTTTGTGGCGAACACCGGAGATGGCTGGGTCCTCGCGGTGGAATTTGGTGATCAACCACGAGCCTATTCCGTGCTCGCGTACGGGCAGAGCGCGAAGATCGATTCACCGTGGCACTCCGATCAGGCGGCGCTGTTTGCGAAGGGCGAGCTCAAACGTGTGGCGTTTGCTGTGCGCGATGTCGATCGACAGTCGGTCGTGCGTTACCGCCCCGGTGCGAGCTCCAGCACGGCCAGCACCGGGCGATGATCGGACACCAGCGGCTCGGTGATCACTCGCACCTCGCGCGCGCGCCACGCAGCCGCCGGCGCGGTGAAGACGAAGTCGATCTCCTTGGTCGGCTCGGTCGAGGAGAATGTGAATCGATCCCCGGCGGGCTTCGTCGCCTCAGCCGCACGTTGCCTGAAGAGCGCGAGGGTGCGGGAGTCGGGCTCGTCATTGAAATCGCCGAGCAGCACGTAGGGTGTCTTCAACGCGTCGAGGTAGGTCGTCAACGCGCTGGCTTGGGCAAAGCGGAACTTGTCATCGCCCACCCAATCAAAGTGCACGTTCACAATTGTGAGTCGCTGGTTGGAGGGCAACTGCACCTCGACCGCAAGCGCCACACGCGGCTCGTTGCCATCGGGTAGCCTGACCGATTCGGTCGCCACGATTGGATGGCGCGACAGGATCGCCAGGCCGTAGGCGCCCCCCTGGTAGTCCATGAATCGGCCGAAGGCGTGGTGGAGCCCGAGAGACTCACCAAGCCGCTGCGCCTGCGGCACGCCCCCGCTTCGCGTGACAAGGTCGTCAACTTCCTGGAGACCGACGATGTCGGGCCGGAGAGAGCGGAGGACGCTCGCTGTGCGGTCGAGGTTGACGACGTTGTCGTTGCCGCGACCGTGTTTGATGTTGTAGCTGACGACGCGCAGAGCCTGGGGCTGGATACGCGCCGCAGCATCGCCAAGGACGAGGAGCGTGATTAGCACGACAAGCGGGCGTATCACCATGATGCGGGGATCTTACGCTGAAGGCTGAATTGGGAGGTCAAACGTCGAAACGTGCAGATTTTTGTGAGACTAACCTTTAGCATCCAACCTTTGCCCTTCAACCTTCCCCATGTCTGAACCCATCGACGACCTCGACCGCCTTGCTGATGAACTGGAGTCGCTGACCCGGTCGGCGGTCCGCGCGCCTGGGAGTGGAGCCGGCCTCGAGGTGTTGTTGCGCCTGATGGCCGACCGCGAGGCCAGTGACCTTCTGCTGCTGGCGGGGGAGCCTCCGGCGATTCGGGTGCACGGTCAAATCGTGCGCCTCGACGGCGCCCCGCTTGATGGCGACGACATCGAACACTTTGTCCTGCCGCATCTGGTGGGCCATGCGCAGCGTGCGTACCGTGAAGCCGGCATCGCGGACGCGTCCATCCGTGTGGCCGGCGTGGGCCGCTTCCGCGTGAACCTGCACCGCGAACGGGCGCGTGCCGCGGCTGCGATTCGAATGTTGCCGCGCACGGTGCCCCGCCTCGCCACCCTCGACCTGCCGCCGGGCGCGGAGGGCCTGACGCGTGTGAATCAGGGCCTGGTGCTGATCGGCGGCGCTACCGGGTCGGGCAAGTCCACGACGATGGCCGCGCTGATCGAAGAGATCAATCGTCGCGACGGCAAACACATCATCACGATTGAAGATCCGATCGAGTTCGAGCACACCAACCAACGCAGTGTGATTCAGCAGATCGAAGTCGGCATCGATGCGCCCGATTTTCCGACGGCCCTGCGATCGGCACTTCGCCAGGCACCCGACATCATCGTCATCGGCGAAATGCGCGATCCGGAGACGATGCGCATTGCGTTGGCGGCCGGCGAGACCGGCCACGTCGTGTTTTCCACACTGCACACGACTGACATGCCCTCGACCATCGCGCGCCTGACCGATTCATTTCCAGCCGAGCGACAACCAACCATCCGGCAGGAAATCGCGGCGTCACTGTCGGCGGTGTATATCCAGACGCTGCTGCCCAGGATTGGTGGTGGGCGCATTCCTGCGGCTCAGCTGCTGCTCGTCGGCTACGGCGCGCGGCAGCACATTCGTCGAAACACCCTCCAGCATCTCCATCAGGAGATCACGATCACCCGCAAACACGGGTCCTTTACCCTGGAGGAATGCCTGGCGCGCCTCGTCAAAGCCGGCCAGGTGGACCGCAGCGACGCCGTCGTTCGCGCGCAGCATGGCGACGACTTCGAACACGCCATGAAGTAGCGGGCCTGGCCTCAAGGCCGCGACCGTACCAAACGACACAGACGCCCCCTCGGAAGGCCGGTAGGCTGGTTCCTGAGGTAGGACATGACTCCGCAACAATTCGACACGCTCAACATGTGGATGGCCATTCTGGCGATTGCTGCCATTGTGCAGATCCTGGCGATGGCGATGATCGCGCTTATGGGCTATCGCCTGTATGCCAAGACCGGTCAGGCCCTTGCGGACCTTGAGCGCAAGCACGTGGAACCCCTGTCACGGCGTGTGCATGGCGTGCTCGAGAGCGTCAACACGGAAGTGGCCCGGGTGCGTCACGTGGGTG
Organism: Vicinamibacterales bacterium; assembly: GCA_046590915.1. Taxonomy (GTDB): domain Bacteria; phylum Acidobacteriota; class Vicinamibacteria; order Vicinamibacterales; family SCN-69-37; genus SYFT01. The sequence continues at coordinate 2,949 of JBKJTD010000133.1, read as the reverse complement.
ACAAGGTCGAGCAGACGGCTGAAGCGATTAGTGGCGGCATCTCCAGCGCCGCGTCGTCGGTCAAGCAGGCAGTGCTTCCCGGCTACGCGGTGACCAAGGGCGTGTTGTCCGCCATCTCGGCGTTTCGCTCAGGCGGAAAAAACGCGCGCCAACGTCAGATGGAACGGCGCGTGAGTGATTACGAAGAAACCAGGTTAGTTAACGAAGGAGGCAATGATGCGCGAACTGAATACGTATGAATCGGACAGCCGTAACAGCGGTTTTCTCATGGGAATGATCTGTGGCGCGGCCGTGGGCGCGGCCGTGGGGCTTTTGCTGGCACCAAAGGCCGGCGCCGAGCTGCGTCAGCAGCTGTATGACTCGACCGGTCGCCTGCGCGAGACGGCGGTCAAGGGCTACGAAACGGCCGTGGACACCGTGTCGAGCGCGGTTGACAACGTTGTGGAGCGCGGCAAAGCCGCCGCACAGCAGGGCCACGAAGCCTACGACAGCGTCCGCAAGTCGGCGTCCAACGGCGCGCACAACGTCGCCAAGGCCGCAACCGATCGCCTGTAACACTACGACGATCGCATGCGCAGCGAGACGGAGGGCTGGGGATGAAAATCTCCCAGTCCTCTTCATCTCGTTGTGGATGTCATGACCCTCGCTCAAGGCGTCGTTTGGTCAGTGCGAGATACTTCTCAATCCCTTCTTCGCCCCGGTGACGGATGGTGAATCGCGACACTTTGCCGCGGATGCCGGTCAGCCCTGGCGCCCATGACCGCGACAAGTAATACAAGTACGCCCCGGCGGGGTTGTCTCGATCCTTCGTGACAAAGTGCCACTCAATGGTCGAGCTGTAGTAGTGGGTGGATGTCACCTGAACGGCCAGCAGCGCTCCCGCCAACTGACCTGACGGATCATCGAGCGCCGGACCTGACGCAATGGCCAGGTGGGTCATCCGGAACGTCGGCTTCATGCCGTAATCCATGACCATCCAGAAAAACTGATCACGGACGCCGTTGGCCGGTTGATGCGGAAATTCGTTCACGGCGCGTCGGACCGCGGCAAGAGGCGCCGGCAGGTACTGCGCGGCTCCAAGCCAGCGGTTGTACTCGGCCGATGGATGTGCAGGCGGCCGCCGGTCTTCATAGGGTGAGAGCGCACGGTGACCGCCACGTTGATAGGCCCGCATGGTCTCCAGCGCCACAGACCGTGCGATGCGCTGCGCGGCACCGGTTGCGGCTGGAGTAGACCAGGTCACGTCGGTGGAAAATTTTGCGATGGCCCAGCCCGGCAACTGCAGCTCGCAGTCACCGATACGGCACTCCCGGAGAACGGCGATCGACTTTGGCTCCATGGTGAACGCCGAGAGATCATCGGGCTGCGGAGGCGAGTTCAGGCCGCCGAGCTGCTCAACCGCCGCACCTTGCCGCAACGCCTCCACACTGCCCAGAAACGCGAACACATCGTCGGGCGATTTGTTGATCCGGATCGCACCAAACGAGACGACTTCGCGCCCGTCGTGTCCATCGAGCGACGCCGCCACCGGCTCTCCGGCATGGACGCGCTTGACCTGCCCCGCTGACAGGCCAATGACGCCGCGCAAGTAGGGGTCTGCCCCCTGGGGCACAGCACTTCCCAACGCGGCTGTCCCAGCCGCCAGCAAAGCACCCAGCACCCAGATGGAGCTCTTCATCGGGAACCCTGGACCGTGGACCCTGGCGAACCGTGGACCCTATTTGAAGTCCAGCAACTCGACGTCAAACACCAGCATGCCCTGCGGCGCGCCAGGCGCATTGTTGTAGGCGAGGTTGCTGGGAATCCAGAACCGACGCTTTTCTCCAACCACCATCAGCTGGAGCCCTTCGGTCCAGCCGGGGATCACGCGATTGAGCGGAAAGTCGATCGGCTCGTTGCGCGCAACTGAACTGTCGAACATCTGGCCGTCAGTGGTCCAGCCGGAGTAGTGCACCATCACCACGGACGTGGCGCTCGGACGGAGCGTGCCGGTGCCTGGTGAGAGGACCTTCGAGGCGAGCCCGGAGGCGGTGACCTGCCCGTCAGCCGGTGGTTTGGCGACATCGGCAGGCACAGGGATAGCTGGGGGACGAGGGGCGGAGGTGTTATTCGGCGTGGACATGAGTTCCTCTGGGAATTCCTCTTCAGCACAGCCCGCGGCCAGGCCGGCGAGGAGCAAAGCTATACACACATAACGAAGCATGTATGCGATCTTAAGCCATGAGCCCGAAGTATGCCCACCTGCTGGACCGCACCGTCCGGTACCACGAAGCCGGCAGCGGCCGAACGTGCATCCTCCTGCACGCGTTTCCGCTCAGCGCCGACCAGTGGCTTCCGCAAATGTCTCGAGTACCTCCCGGGTGGCGGTTCATCGCGCCCGATGTCCGCGGGTTTCGAGGGATGGGTGAGGCCTATCAGGACGTGGGGCTGGAGTCGGCCACGATGGCCACCCATGCTGCAGATGTCCTGCAGTTGATGAATCATCTCGATGCCGATCGCTTCGTCATTGGTGGTGTGTCGATGGGGGGCTACATCACGCTCGCGGTGGCGCGTGCGGCTGCAGGCCGACTCGACGGGATCGTCCTCGCCGATACCAAGGCTGGTGCAGACACCGAAGAGGGACGAGCCGCGCGCGACGCCATGATCGCCACAGTCAAAGCGGACGGCGTCGCAGCCATTGCCGACGCGATGTTGCCGAAGCTGCTTGGTGCGACGACGCAGCAGGAGCAGCCGGATTTGGTCGATGCCGTGCGCGCGATTATTTTGCGCAATTCACCCGAAGCCATTGCATCGGCGGTGGGCGCGATGAAGACGCGCCCGGACTCGACACCCGGGCTAGCCGACATCACCTGCCCGGCGCTCATCGTATGCGGAACTGAGGATGTGCTGACTCCACCCACCGAAAGTTCGTTCATGGCCGACGCGCTCCCCTCCGCACAGGCCGTGTTC
>JBKJTD010000439.1:0-13549 GCA_046590915.1 Vicinamibacterales bacterium | reverse complement strand
GGCCGAAGTCGCCGGGGAGTTGGGCCGCCTGTTCAGCGGCCACGCGGTGGTCAAGAGTTACCACGCCATTGTTGATGGTCACGTACCGACCGACACGCTCGAGATGACGGGCCCGCTGGGCGACGATGAGGCGAGCCCGGTGGCGATTAAAGCGTGTGTGCGCGCGGACGGGGCAATCGCGCAAACCCGGGCGTGTGTGATCTCGCGCTGGTCGCGCGCCGGTCGTCCGTACTCGCTGCTTGAGGTCACGCCCAGAACGGGGCGGAAACACCAGATCCGGGTCCATCTGGCATCGGCAGGTTTCCCAATCGTCGGAGACAAGCTGTATGGAGATGACGAGCAGCGCTATCTGCGGTTTGTTACGCGCGCGATGACCGAGGATGATGTGCGCGCATTGCGCCTGGAGTTTCACGCGCTGCACGCGGGGCGGCTCACATGGACCTGGCGCGATCGCGTGTGGGATATCACGGCGCCTGCGCCACAGGCCTTCAGCGCATTTGTGGGCGACGACTCACACGGGTGAGCGGCCCCGGTCCTTCATCGCATACAGCTCATCGTCGGCTCGATCGAGCAGTTCGTCGGAGGTGTCGCCATCACGCGGAAAGATGGCGAGGCCCATGCTGGCGGCGATCGGGGGCGATGCGGCGTCGGCGTCGAGCGCGGTGAGCACACGCGCTGCCTGCAGGCGGGCCGCGGCATCGTCGCAGCCGGGAAGAAGTACGGCAAATTCGTCGCCGCCGTAGCGGGCAATCAGGTCGGTCACCCGGCAGGACGCTCGCAGTGCATCGGCGAGTCGGACGAGCAGCCGGCTGCCGACGTTGTGCCCCAGCTCGTCGTTGATGACCTTGAGGTTGTCGACGTCGAGCAGCAGCAGCGCAAACGGTTCCTTGGTCTGCCGCGAGCGTCGGATCTGGCGATCGATGGAGTGGGTGAGATGTCGGTAGTTGGCCAAACCGGTCAACGGGTCGGTCACCGCCAGCAGGTGGAGCTCGGAGTCCTGACGATTGCGCTGGTCGATGCTGGCGGCCAGCACGAGGCTCTGCACACAGAATCCCATGAGGATGAACTGGAGCGCGTACAGGGGGGCGTCAAGGGGCATCAGCGGGTTGATGCCTCGCGACCATCCGATGGTCGCGGCGACCGCAAGCGCCAGCAACACGGTTGCCGCTTCTCGAATCCCGAATCGCAGCGCGGTCCACGCCAGCAGGGATGACGGGGCGATGATGCCGACAAGAAATTGATAGGGCGGAGCAATCACGCCGCCAAAGAGCGAGACGCTGGTCACAATGCTGATGAGAAGGAGCGCCCATCCTTCAAGCGCCCGCGAGTGGGTCCACGCGGACAGGCCACGATCGGGGGGGCGTTTGTCACCGCGGCGACGCGACAGTGTGAATCGGGGCCGGAGGCACCACAGGACCACGGCCGGCGTCAGGCTGAGGGCGCCGACCAGGTTTGCCCGCCACCACGCCATTGCCGCCTGTTCAAGCGATATGCCCGTCGGGAATGTGGTCGCCGCGAGTGTGGCCACGACAATCAACGCCGAGAGTGTTGACGTGACGAGCGCGAGGACCAGGACGTAGAGCGCGACGTGACGTGCGCGTTCAAACGCCTGGGGGCCCCGTGCCAGCTGGCCAATCAGCCACGCGCCCACAAGGGCGGCGAGCGTTTGCCCTGCGGTGACTCCCAGTGCCGTCGGCACGTTCAGGCGCAGTGTCAGCAAACCGGCAAACGAACCAAGCGCGATGGCCACGCCAGAACGGGAACCAAGAATGAGGGCGCCGGCCAGTGCAACCGCCGACGGTGCCCAGACGAGCGTGGTCTCGGGGGCCGCAAATGGCACTGGAAGCCCCACGGCCGTGGCCGCAATCACACCGACGAACAGGAGTACATGCCCGAACACTCACAGGGAGTCTACCCCGGTGCGCCCTCCTCGGAGCGCGAACGTTCCAGGTCATGGCTGACCAGCCGCGGTCCCAGCGCGTGGACCGCGGCGTCTATTCGCGCGGTAAACGCCTCCGAGTCGTCGTCTCCGGCACGCAACGGCGCGCCAAACGTGACCTGAACGGGGCCCCGTCTGGCCCACGTCGCATCGCGGCCGAGCACCCGGTCAAGACCTTCCAGCCGGATCGGAATCACCGGCAGGTCGAGGTGAATGGCGAGCGTGCCCACGCCGCGCCGGAACGGGAGCAACAGCGGCGTCCGCTGGCCCTCGGGATAAATCAGGATCGAATAACCCTGATCCACCAGCTCGCGCATGTATCGAAATGCCGCGCGAGGATTCTCGCGCTGCGGCAGTGGGAACGCGTTGAAACACTGGAGGGCCAGCCGGTACTGCAGCTGGCTCAGGAGCGAGGGTGAAAAGTACTCCTTGGCCATGGCCGGCGCGATCCGGTAGCGCAGCCGCGCAGGCAGCGCGCGGTAGATGGCCGGCGTGTCCATATGGCTCTGATGGTTGGCCGCAAAAATGACCGGATGGTCCAGTCGCTCGACGTGCTCAAGGCCGGCGACCTGGATCCGCGCGTAGTACCCGACGGCCGGCAACACGATCGTCGGCAGCGTGAGGCGGCGGATCAGGCGCGAGAGCGGGGATCGCGTCCAGCGCGGAAACACCATGCCATCATCCTACCTTCGTCTTTCGGTCTGGTCGTCTTCTCCATGGAACCCCATGGTCTCCATGTTGAAAAAATCAGGCGAGCGATGTTGAACTCACACTCGGCCTCGCAGTGAGGTGCACGGATCCACGCCAGCGGCTCGGCGTGCTGGCGCAAACGTCGCGAGTGTGGCCACGACAATCAGGAACACCGCCGCGATACCGAAGGACGCCGGATCAAACGCGTCTCCGCCAAGCAGCAGACCCGAGACCAGATGTGCGGCGCCGATGGAGCCCGCGAGTCCAATCACGACTCCGACGGCTGTGAGTCTCAGGCCGTCAGACAAAAAGAGACCCACGACCTCGCGAGGCGTGGCGCCAAGCGCCATTCGCACACCAATTTCTCTGGTGCGTGCCGCGACAAGAAACGCGATCGCGCCATAGAGTCCCGCACACGCGAGCAGCAGCGCGCCTCCGCCCAGCACGCTCGTGACCATCGCGGCCACACGCTGCGGCAGCACCGCCACTTCCGATTCCTCTGAGAGCAGCAATACCGGGGGCATGGGCACCGATGCGTCAATGTCTCTGACGATGCTGGTGATGGCAGTGTCAAGCCGGGTCCGGCCTGGCGCGGTGCGCACAAACAGGATCTTGGCCGGCTGGGTCGCCTCCAGAGGCAGATAGACAAACGGCATCGCCGGTTCATTCAGATCCCCGAATCTCACCTCGCGTGCGACCCCAATCACCGTGACCGTTCGCTGACCGCGCCTGAAGGTCTGGCCCGTCACCTGCGCACGGGCGGGCCACACGCGGGTGGCAAACGACTCACTCACAACGGCCACGTCACCTGCATGGTCGCGGGCGTCAAACCCACGGCCCTCACGAAGGGGAATCCCGAGCGTCGCGAAATAGTCCTCGCCTACAGCGGCCTGCTCCACGAAGAGACGTTCATCCCCAGCCGCCCCCGTGACGGTGACCGTACTGGTGCTTGTTTGGGCCAGCAGGGGACCGGACTGTCCATAGGCAAGGGCCGTCACGCCGCTGAGCTCTTTCACCCGGGTGTGCAACGTCGAATAAAACACCGCACTTTGTGTCTCGTCATATCCGAATGCCTCCGTGTTGAACGGCACAAACGTGACATGGTGGCGATCAAAACCAGGATCGATCGTGGATCCGTGCGCAAGTGCGCGCACGAACAAGGTGGTGGTCGACAGGAGCACCAGTGATGCCGCCAGTTGTCCGACGATGAGCGCACTGGTGGCAAAACCACGCCTGGTGCCCGACCCCGCCGTGGCCGCACGGATCAGCAGCGCCGGGTTGTGTGAGGTCCCACGAAGCGCAGGGCCTAGTCCAAAGACGAGTCCAGCGAGCAGACTGAGCCCCGCGGCGACGCCCACCACACGAAGGTCAGGGGAGAGCTCGAGCATCAATCCGGCGTCACCCGGGAGCTTGAGCTGTTCGAGCGCCGACGTGCCCGCCAGCGCGAGCAGCAATCCACCTGCGGCACCCGCGAGAAACAACACCAGGGTTTCCGTCATCAACTGCCGGACCAGTTGACCCCGGCCTGCACCAAGTGCCGTGCGCAAACCCATTTCGTGACGGCGTGTGGTGGCGCGCATCGCCAGCAGCGTCGAGGCGTTGGCGCAGGCGACAATCAACACCAGCACCGCCGCGCCCAGCAACAGCCCACCGAACCCCAGCAGCGCCCGTCGCGCATCGTCAGGCAACCCTGTGAGTGGGGTGAAGCGAAAGACGATGTAGCGCTTGTAAGCGTCCGCGCCATCGGACGTCGTCCATGCGCGGAGGATGGTGGTGAGTTCTGCGCGGGCCTGATCGGGAGCGATGCCGTCGGCGACACGTCCGAACATCCAGAGCCAGGGCGCATGAGCGAGGTCACGACCTGGCCGCACGTGTGGTTGTGCACTGAGCGGCACCCAGGCGTCCATGCGGAGTGGGGTGAACACGCCGCGGAATCTTTCGGGTGCCACGCCGATGACGGTGGACGGGCGGCCGTTGAGTGTGATGATCCGTCCGCCCACGTTGTCTTCGCCGGCAAAGTGTCTGACCCAAAGCGCGTGGGAGATGACCACGACAGGGGCGGACTCGTCCTGCGTGAAGAAGCGGCCCGCGGCAGGGCGGATGCCGAGTGTGTCGAAGTAGTTCGTGCTGACAATGGAGCCGTTGATGGCGAGGTTGTGTTCGCCCGTCGCCACTGAGAGTTGGACCCGGCTCCACACGGCCACGTCGTCGAGCGCGCGGGTGGCGGTCCTGATGTGTTGGTACAGGGCTCCTGAGGCTGAGACACCTTCGGAGTGATCCTCGCTGCGGCGGTCGATCGTGAAGAGTTCGTGGCCGTCGGTGGTGCCTGGAATTGGGCGCAGGACGAGGGCATTGAGTGCACTGAAGATGGTGGCGACCGCGCCGATGCCGATGGCGATCACACCAACGGTGATGGCGGTGAAGAGGGGCGTTCTGGCGAGCGCGCGGCCGGTGAGGCGGAGGTCGTTGCGGAAAAAATCCAGCAGTGTCGAATTGCGAAAAATCTGGATGCCCGCACGGTGTTCCCCCATGGCAGCGCCGATCATCCGCACAATGGTTCGGATCCACAGGGCCGACTCGGCCATCCTCCGGCCCGAGCCGCGCGCCTCGGCGAGCTGATCACGGAACACCTCGCGCATGCCGTCGCCGAAGGCCTCGCGGAAGTGTCGGGGAAACAGGGCGATGAGCAGGCGGATCACGGAGCCAGCTTCCGGGCCACGGCCCGTGTGGCGGTGGCGTTCACGAGTCGGCGAAGCCGGTCCAGTTCGGCGGACAGGACCTGCCCGCCCAGGGCCGTGAGCGCGTAATAGCGGCGTCGCTCCCCTCCAATATCAGATGCCGCGTTCTGCCCGGCTTCCGAAACGAGTCCGGTTTCGAGCAGCCGTTTGATGACGCGATACAGATTCCCAGGGTCGAGCGTGATGAGCCCACCGGTGTGGACGTCGACGGCTTGCACCAGTCCATAGCCGTGGAGGTCACCGTCGGCCAGTGCCAGCAGGATCTCAAGATCAAGCGGTTTGAGAGGGAGATGGGCGCTGATGGGATGCGGCATTTGGTATGGTTTTTTTAACTATACGGGTCGATCCGGCCGGAAGTTCGGCCGTGCGTCCGGGTTAGTCTGGGGCGTGCCCTCCAATTTCCAGCTCGGTCTCGATACGTTTGGTGATGTCACGTTTGGCGCTGAGGGCGCGATGGTCTCGCAGGCACAGGCCCTCCGGGATGTGGTGGCGCAAGCAGTGCTGGCCGAGCAGGTCGGCGTCGACTGTTTCGGGGTCGGGGAACATCATCGCGCCGACTTTGCGGTCTCGGCGCCGGAGGTCGTGCTGGCCGCGATCGCCGCTCAAACGTCACGCCTGATTGTGGGATCGGCCGTGACCGTGTTGAGCACCGACGATCCCGTTCGTGTCTTCCAACGGTTTTCGACACTCAACGCAATCTCCAACGGGCGGACCGAGGTCATTCTTGGTCGAGGATCGTTTACCGAGTCGTATCCACTCTTCGGGTATGACCTGTCGCAGTACAACGAACTGTTTGAAACGAAGCTGGCGCGCTTCGCGCAGCTTCTGAGCGGCACCCCCGCGATCTATCCGCCGGTTGAAGGGGGCACGTTGCGGACATGGGTCGGCGTCGGTGGCAGTCCAGAGTCCGTGGTGCGCGCGGCCAAACACGGACTGCCGCTCACGCTGGCCATCATTGGCGGCAGCGCCTCGCGATTCCGTCCGTATGTCGATCTCTATTACGAATCGCTGGAACGCTTCGGCAAACCGAAGCAGCCGGTGGCCGTGCATTCACCCGGGCATGTCGCCGCAACCGACGCGCAGGCCAAAGACGAACTATGGCCGCACTACAAAGCGATGATGACGCGCATCGGGGCCGAGCGCGGCTGGCCGCCGATGACGCGCGATCACTTCGAACGCGAAGCAGGGCCGGACGGCGCCTTGTGCGTCGGTTCGCCAGAGACTGTGGCCGGCAAGATCGTACGCACGGTGCAGACACTGGGCTTGTCGCGCTTCGACATGAAATACAGCGCGGGCACATTGCCGCACGATCGGCTCATGGCGAGCATCGAGCTGTTCGGAACGAAGGTGGCGCCCATCGTGCGCGCGGCCGTCGGCCGGTCCTAGATCAGCGCGCGGACTCCTTCAGGAGCCGGACCAGTTCGTCCTTCCACACAGCCGCCATCGTGTGCGTGCCGTGGCCCGCCGTGCGCTCGCTCAGCGGATACGTCACGGCGCGACCACGCTTGACGCGCGCGATCCCTTTCTCGAGGATGCCCAGCTCGGGCGGATTGATGATGTCGTCCGCAAAATTGATCGCGACCATCGGGGCAATGATCTTCTCCAGGCCAGGAGCCGGGTCGTAGTCGCGCGACGCTTCGAAGTAATACAACACGTCGTTTGCGTCAGCGGTCTTGACGTAGTTGGCGACGTAGTTGTCCATCACCCGATCGGCATCGGCCAGTGTCGGGGCCTCGTTCTGCCGCCGCACGGGGTTGCTGCTCATCAGCCACAACATCTGCGCGGCGACGCGCAGGCCTGGCGGCTGCGTCGTGTAGTTGCCGTTGTTCCATGCTGGATCGTTGCGGATGGCGTCGATCAGCACGCGTCGCCACACGCGGTTGCGGCTTGAAATCTGCGTCGGCAGGCTTGCAAGCGGCATCAGGGCATCCATGAACGTCGGGTGCATCTGTCCCCACATCCATGTATGCATGCCGCCCATCGATGTGCCCATGACCAGCCGCATGTGATTGACTCCGAGGCCTTCGGTGATCAGTCGATACTGCAGGTCGACCATGTCGCGATAGCCGTACTTTGGAAACTTCGCGCGCAGGGCGTTAGAGGGCTTGCTCGACGCTCCGTGACCGATGTGGTCCGGCAGGATGATGAAATACCGCGTCGCATCGAGCGGTTGTCCAGGCCCGAAGAGCTCGCCGGCAAAGTTGCGCGACAGAAACTGTGTCCCCGTGCCGCCGGTGCCGTGGCCAATCCACACCGCGTTCATGACGCGCCCGTCCGACCCCTTCTGCGCCGTCCCCAAGGTCCGGTAATGCAGCTTCACCTCGGGCATCGTCTCCCCCGACGCAAAGGTGTAGTTGCGGACGATGAAGTCGCCTTCGGTGACGGGGGGCGTGGCGGGCTGGGGCGTCTGGGCAGACAGGGCGGCGAGGGCCAGCCAGGTGGCGGCCACAGCGGCAAGGGCGAGTCTCAGCTTGGGCATGAGCACATTGTCAACCATTCGGCGGGTTCGCGTGTATACCCTTCAACGACGGTTGCCATGTGGCGGCCTCGTCCGGTCCGGAAAGGGGCCGACACCATGTTGGGGATTCCCGAGCTGATGTTCTTCCTGCCGATTCTGATTGGGTTTGTGGCGGTGATCGGTGCCGGCGTCTGGCTGGTTGTGAGACTTCTGCGCGGCGAAAAAAAGCACGCCCGGGAGGCCGGATTTCCCTCACTCAGCGCGTACTTGCAGGCGGCCCCGCAGACCGATCTCGAGAAACAGGCGGCCGTCGACCTGGCACTCAAGGGCGTCGTGATGTGTCTGCTTGGACTCCTCGTGCCGCCCTTGCTCCTCGTCGGCCTGTTCCCGCTCTTTTAATGGCGTGCGCAAGATCATCTACGCCTCGATGGGGCTCGGGCTGTTGGATGATGCCCGGCGGTGACTGAAGCAGATCCGGATGCGGCGATCGTGCCCTGCTGTTTCGCGGCCGGCAAAAACTCCGAAAGGTGCTTTCATGACCGACGATCTCGCTCCGCTTCTGTCCACACTGCCCGAGCCCGTCGCGCCGTCGTCGATCACGGAGACCGTGATGGCGCGGATCGAACGGGAGGCCGGGGTCCAGGCTCAGGCCGCATTGCCAGTCCAGCTGAGACGAACGCACGATGTTGCCACGTGGCCCTCTGTCTTCGCGGGTTGTTTGCCCCGTTGCGGTCTCGCTGAGCCGATCTGCGGAAGTGAGTGCTATCCCTCGGTCGTCCGCCGACGATTGGCATCGTCGTGTTCGTATTTGAATTTCTTGGTGCCGGGGCCGTCCCCGCCAGGTTTATGCGAGCCCACTGAGTTGGGATCGCCCGCCCGGAAGTTCTGCCCTTTGCTGCCCGCGTTGCCACCGGCACTTTTGCCGACCTTGTCCTCGGGCCCGTTCTGGTTCTTCCCAGAAACGGTCTTCTGATGGCCGTTGTCGACAGCTTCCTTCTGTTCTTCCCGGATTTTTTCGCTCATAGCTACCTCGCCCCCCTTGATTGCAAGCAGCATGCCGATCTTTCGGACGCGGGCACGCGCGTGGCCGGGCCAGATTCATGTACACGAAACCGTCTGGCGTCTCGGTAGGCTAGTCAAATCGTATCTACGATATAGTGGTGTTGCTTTCGGGTGATCAGTCTGCGCCGGGCAAATGAACGAGAGGAGAAGGGTTATGAGGAAGCGCGCAAGCGACCCTGACATTGAGAACCCGGAGTGGACTGAGGAAGATTTCCGCCGAGCCCGCCCCGCGCTTGAGGTGTTGCCTGCAGCGGTCGTGAAAGCCATGGCGGCGCACCGCCGTGCGCGAGGGCCGCAGAAGGCGCCAACGAAGCAGTTGGTCAGCCTGCGTCTCGACAAGGACGTGGTTGCCGCGTTTCGCGCGTCCGGAGCCGGGTGGCAGGCGCGCGCGAATGAGGCCCTGCGGGCGTATGCGAAACGCCGCGCGCTTGGTGTGGCAAGGCCCTCCGTCAGAAAACGGCGCCCTGTGGTGTAGGGAATGGTCGGGGCGACTGGATTCGAACCAGCGACATCTCGCTCCCAAAGCGAGCGCTCTACCAGGCTGAGCCACGCCCCGACTTGAGCAACCAGTGTATCCCGGCTCGGGCGGCCCTGTAATCTAGGTTCATGGGCTCCAGTGACACCGTGACCATCCGACGCGCAGAAATCAGGGATATTCCGGCGCTCGGTCGGCTCGGGGCGTCGCTGATGCGGCTCCATCACGGATTCAACGAACGCCGATTTATGTCGCCAGGAGAAAATCCCGAAGCCGGGTACGGCGCCTTCCTGGGCGGCCAGCTCGACGATGCCGAGTCCTTGGTCCTTGTCGCAGAACGCGCCCTATCAGCAACCGCCCCCTCGGTGTCCATCGTCGGCTACGTGTGGGCCGCGATCGAGCCCGAGTCCTACAAAGAGCTTCGCGCCAGGGCCGGCTACATCCACGACATTCTCGTGACTGACGATGCGCGCGGCGCCGGTGCCGGCGCGCGGCTGATTGAGGCCGCAGTGGAATGGTTGCGCGAGCAGGGGATGCCGCGCGTACTGCTCTGGACCGCCGCCCCGAACGACCTGGCGCGCAAGCTCTTCGAGGACCACGGTTTCAGCGCGACGATGATCGAGATGACGCGCGAGTTGTAGAGGACCTACCCCGGCGGCCAGGCCATCGTCCGCCCGCCAAGCACGTGCAGGTGGATGTGAAAGACCGTTTGCCCGGCGTCAGCGTTGCAGTTGAACACCATGCGGTATCCGCTCTCATCGAAGCCGCGCTCCTTCGCCATGTGCGCCGCGGCGCGCACCATTGCACCGACCAGCGGCTCGTGCGCTGTACCGAGGTCATTCAGCGTCGCCACATGCACACGTGGAATCACCAGCACATGCATCGGCGCCTGAGGATTGATGTCCTCAAACGCCAACAGGTCATCGTCTTCGTACACCGTCTTCGCCGGAATCTCCCCGGACGCGATGCGGCAGAACAAACATGTCGTCATGGTGTTGATTATGCCGCCGGTGGGTGTTTTTCGCAGGGCGTCGACTGAACCCTGGACCCACCTGCGCCAAGGCTCCGGCGGGCAAGCCTTGGAGGACCCTGGACCATCAGCGGGTCGCAGCAACTATCCTGGGAATCCCCTGAAGATCGACGTGCCAGTCCACCGACGCCCAGCCGGATTGTTCGAGTAGGGCAGCCACGGCGGGCCGCTGGCCTTCGCCGATTTCCATGATGAGCGCGCCGCCGGGACGCAGACACGAGATGGCTTGCGGGATGAGCCGCCTGACGACATCGAGGCCGTCGTCGCCGGCGAACACGGCGAGCGACGGCTCGAAGTCGCGGACGTCCGCGGAGAGGGAAGCACGGTCGCGTTCGGGGACGTACGGAGGGTTGGACACGATGAGGTCGAGTGGCCCGGAGACGCCTGTGAGCAGGTCAGTCTCGCGCCAGTCGATCCCAGCTGCAGCACCGAGCGCGTCGCAGTTGGCCTTGGCGATCACGAGCGCTTCGGGTGATCGATCGGTCGCGATGATTGAGAGTCCGGGATGTTCGAGCGCGAGCGTGATCGCCACGCACCCGGACCCGGTGCCCACATCCGCGATGAGCGTGGCCTCGGTCGCCTCGACCCATTCAAGCGCCACTTCGACCAGCAGTTCCGTCTCCGGTCTGGGAATCAGGACGCCCGCGTGCACGGTGAAGGGCCGGCCGTAGAACTCGCGTGTGCCGAGCAGATAGGCCACTGGCTCATGCGCGCAACGCCGTGCAATCAACGGTTCGAACTGACTGGTGAAGTGTTCGATGAACGACGGCTCCCGGGCGTTGTCCCGGCGCGACAGCCAATCCGCGAGCGACCAACCAAGCAGGCCACGCGCAATCACGCCCGCGTCGAGATCCGCGTCTTCGCGTGTGAACCCCGCATCACGCAGTCGAGCCGCGCCGGCGGCAACGATCGCCGCGACGGTCGCGACGGTCGTCATCAGTTCGGCCCTGACTCTTCGGTCGCCTGTTTGAGCTTCTCGGCCTGCACGTGCTGGTTCATCTGCTCAATGAGTTCGGCGATGTCGCCGTCGAGGGCGTACTGCAACTGGTGCATCGTGAAGTTGATGCGATGGTCGGTGACGCGGTTTTCCTTGAAGTTGTACGTGCGGATCTTCTCGGACCGTTCGCCGGTGCCGACCTGCCCGCGCCGTTCCTTTGCAATCGCATCGTGCTGCTTGCGCATCTCCATCTCATAGAGACGCGAGCGCAGCACCTTCATCGCCTTCTGGCGATTCTTGATCTGAGACTTTTCGTCCTGCTGAGACACGACGGTGTTGGTCGGCAGGTGCGTAATACGCACGGCCGAGTAGGTGGTGTTGACGCTCTGGCCGCCTGGACCGCTGGAGCAGAAGGTATCGATGCGCAGATCCTTGGCCTCGATATGAATATCCACTTCCTCGGCTTCCGGCAGCACCGCGACCGTTGCCGTTGACGTGTGAATGCGGCCGCTCGCCTCGGTGGTCGGCACGCGCTGCACACGATGGACACCACTCTCATGTTTGAGATGCCCATACACGCTGCGGCCCTCCACCGACGCCACGACTTCCTTCAGGCCTCCGATGCCGTTTTCGCTGATGTTGTGGACGTCGATTTTCCAGCCCTGGCGCTCCGCATAGCGCGAGTACATGCGATAGAGGTCGCCGGCAAACAGCGCCGCCTCGTCGCCTCCGGTCCCGGCCCGGATTTCCAGCACGATGTTGCGATCGTCGTTCGGGTCGCGTGGCACGAGCAGGAGCCGGAGCTTTCCCTCGAGCGTCTCAAGCTGTTCGTCGAGCCCCGGCAGCTCGTCCTTCGCCATCGACGCCATCTCGGCGTCGTCTCCCTGCGCGAGTTCGCGGTTCTCGGCCGCCTGCTGCTCGAGCTTCAACCAGTCGCGGAACCCCTCCACTACGGGCTGCAGTTCAGAGAGCTCCTTCGAGAGCTTTCGATACGCTGCCGCATCCGATTGCACGACCGGGTCGGAAACCTGCGCCAGCATCATGTTGTAGCGGGCTTCTTCGAGTTTGAGTTTTTCGCGAACCTGCGGAGTCATCGGTACTTTCCATCATCCGCCGGACACCGGCGGCAAAAACGCGACGTCGTCTCTGTCAGCCAGAGGGCGCGACATCTTGGCAAAACTGGCGTTGACCGCCACGGAAATCGCTCTGTCAAACGGGGCCAACGCGGGAGTGGCGGCGGCGACAGACGCCCATGCATCGGCGGCGGTCGAACCCTCGGGGATCTCGATGTCCCAGGATTCTCGACCGGCGAGTTCGCGCAGTCGGGCAAACAGCCGCACCGTCACGCGCATGCGATCGCCATCGCTTTCTCACGTGCCGCTTCGTCCTGCGGATCGGCGACGGCGCCTTCGACCCAGGCATCCCCGTCAGCGAAGAACTCGTGTTTCCACACCGGCGTGATCTGCTTCACGCGTTCGATTGCATACCGGCACACGGCAAACGCGTCAGCGCGATGTGCTGTGGCGGCAACGATCGCGATGCTGGCGTCACCGATATTCAAACGCCCCGTGCGGTGGACGATGGCGAGTTCGGCCTCGGGCCAGCGTGTGCGAGCTTCGTCCCGGATTTGCTCGAAGGTGCGCACGGCCAGTGCGTCAAACGCTTCGTAGTCGAGGTACATCACCGCGCGGCCCTGGTGAGTGGCACGAACCACACCAAGAAACGACGCCAGGGCCCCGCAGCCTTCACCACGCGTGCGCACGGTGGCTTCAACCGCCAACGTCAGCGCATCGATCGACAGGGGGGCGGAAGTCACCGCGAGCATCCCGTTAGTATACCGACGCGGGCGGACGATCAGTCAGCGCAGGCCGACTCGACGTCTGCCACGGTCTTGGGAATGGCGGGGCCGAGCACTCGGCATCCGGTGTCGGTGACTACGACGTCATCCTCCACCCGATAGCCACGCGCATCCCTGAACTTGTCGATTTCGGCAAAATTGAGGAATTGGGCGTTGGTGCCGTCGGCCTTCCACTGGTCGATGAGTGCGGGAACAAAGTAGACGCCCGGTTCCACAGTCAGCGCAAACCCGGGCTCGAGTGTGCGGGCCAGGCGGAGGTACGCAAGGCCAAACTGTGTGCTGCGCGTGAATCCAGGACCGTAGCCGACGAGGTTTTCGTCGAGGTTTTCCATGTCGTGCACGTCAAGGCCGATCATGTGACC
>JBKJTD010000336.1:0-8846 GCA_046590915.1 Vicinamibacterales bacterium | reverse complement strand
ACGATCCGCATCCCGGTCCACATGATCGAGACGATCAACAAGCTCATCCGCACGTCGCGTGCGCTGGTGCAGGAGCTTGGCCGCGAGCCCACCTCTGAGGAGATCGCGCAGCGCATGGACATCCCCGTGTCGAAGGTCCGCAAGGTCCTGAAAATCGCGCAGGAACCCATCTCGCTCGAGACGCCCATTGGAGAGGAAGAGGATTCGCATCTTGGGGACTTCATCCCCGATACCAACGTCCTCTCGCCTGCGGAGTCAGTGATCAACCTGAACCTCAAGGAACAGACCGACTCTGTGCTGCGCACGCTGACGCCGCGCGAGGAGCGCGTCATCAAGATGCGGTTCGGTGTGGGCGAAGGATCGGAGCACACGCTCGAGGAAGTCGGCCAGAGTTTTGCCGTCACCCGCGAGCGCATCCGTCAGATCGAAGCGAAGGCGCTGCGCAAGCTGCGTCACCCGTCGCGATCACGTCGGCTCAAGCCGTTCCTTGAGGGACGGTAAGTCGAGGGCCCTTAGCTCAATGGTTAGAGCTACCGGCTCATAACCGGTTGGTTCCAGGTTCGAGTCCTGGAGGGCCCACCAGCCTCGTTGCATTGCTCGCTCGGATGGGGTTCTTGATTCACGGGTGCTGCCACATGAAGAGAAGTCTTCTGGTGCTGGTCATCGTCATTGCGCCTCTGTGTCTGATTGGTCAGACTCCGACGGCCGTTGGCCCAACGACTCCGACGGCCCGCGAATGGTCCGAGAGTCGGGAACTCTCATTGGGAGATTTTCTGGGCCCGCCCGATGCCAAATCCAGAGGCGCAGCCATGACCGCCTACACAATCCAGGCCCGCGCCAGCTGTCGGGCCGACCGGCAAGCCTATGGAGTCGCCGTTCTGTTTCTGCCCGCTCAGTCGTGGATCAAACCCGACCAACGCAGTCCGCGCATCCTGACGCACGAGCAGGGGCATTTCGACCTTGGTGAAGTGTCCGCCCGACGACTGCGGGCCGCATTGGCGGAACTGGACGCCCCGTGCGGAGCCGGGGACACGGTATTCAGGAAAGTGGTCGAGGAGTTTCAGCAACGGGACGCCAAACTTCAGCGCAGCTATGACCGCCAGACCATGTATGGCGTCTCAGCGGGGCCCCAACGCCAGTGGGACGCGAGAATCAGGTCCTGGTTGCGCAAGGAAAAGCCGTGACGAGGCGGCCGACCTATAATGGCAGCTCATGCTCGAAGCACTGACGTCCTTGATTGCGCTGCAGGCCCTTGATACTGCGGCGGATGCGGCCCGGAAACGTATCGCCGAGATGCCGGCACTCGAAAAGGCGCTGGACAAGACGAGTGCCGACGCCAAAGCCGTGGTCGACGGGATGAAGGGCAAACTCGCCGACAACGAGACCGCCCGCCGCGCGCTGGAAAAAGAAACCGCGCTCATCGACGGCCGAATGGCGAAGTTCGAGGATCACAAGGCCGCGGTCAAAACCAATCAGGAATTCCACGCACTGAACCACGAAATTGAAGTCGCGCAGGCCTCGAAGGCGACGCTCGACGATCAAGTGCTCGAGCTGATGGGCGCGGCTGAAGAGCTGGTGGCCCAGCGCAAGGCGGCGGAGTCCACACTGGCCACTGTGACTGCAGGCGCTGAGAAGCAGCGCGCCACCCTGCGCGCCGAACGAGCGGCGCTCGACGCCGACCTCTCCCGCTTGACTGGCGAACGCAAGGCCGCAACGCCGTCCATCCCCGCTCCCGCACTCGCGAAGTACGAACAGATTCTGAAGAACCGCAAAGGCGTCGCTGTCTCAGCGATGGTCAACGGCATCTGCACCGGTTGCCACGTCCGCTTGCGGCCCAATGTTGAACAGCAGGTGCGCAAGGGTGACGCACTCTCACAGTGCGACAACTGCCAGCGCATCCTGCACTACGTTGCTCCGCCCAAAGCGGACGCTCAGCCCACTGACGGCGCTTCGCCCTCGGACGCTTCGCCTGTTATTTAGGCAGTGGGGCAATGGGCCAGTGCCCGCCGAATCTTCACCACACGCGGTTGCGAAATACCTACTGCCGTGGCTCGCAGCAGGTCGCAGGCGGCGAGATGGTACAGGGAATTTGAGCCAGGGTCTTGACAGAAGGCCGTCGACGATGGGACCGTCGTCGTCGGAGTAACCATGGAACGATATCCATCGCTCAGTCACCGCAAGAAGGCGGGTGGCGTGAGCGCCGATCAGGCCGATACCACGCGGACGGAGGGCCCCATGACACTGGCGGAATATTTTGAAACACCCGAGACGCTGCTGCCGCAGGAACTGATATTCGGAACCGTGCGAGTCGCGGATGCGCCGTTTGTGCCGCATCAACGGCTGGTGCTGCGTCTGGCCACTGCGCTGCAGGAGCACGTCGATGAAACCAACGCGGGTGAGGTCTTTGTGGCGCCGATTGACTGCATATTCGATCGGGAGCGGGCGCTTGTGCTGCAGCCGGACATCGTGTTCATCTCGCACAGTCGCCGCGACATCGTGCTTGATCGCATCTATGGCGCGCCTGACCTGGCGATTGAGATTCTGTCGCCGCATCCGCGCATCGGGCAGGTGGACGAACGCGTGCGGTGGTTCGCGCAGTATGGCGTCTCGGAGATCTGGCTGTATCACCAGACTGAAGGCCGCCTTCACGTATTGACCTGTGCCGATGGTGAGGTCGTGTCGCGCCGCACGTTCACGGATGACACGCCCATCGAGTCAAGGGTGTTACCGCAGTTTCAGTCGACGATACGAGCCGTCGTCGGCCGCTGACACCGAATCGCGGCGACCATCCGCCCCGTCTCGACGCCCTCGGCGCGGTGGGAGAAACAGCGGTCCAACGAATCGGCGGTGCACATTCGACAGACGTGTATCGACGCGTCTGGAATCCCGGTCCAGGTGAGTTGGTCCACGTTGGCCTGCCACAGGTCGAGTTTCCAGCGCTCGATGCCGTCTTCTTTCATCCAGCTGGCGGCATCGGGCGTCATCGCCAGGAACGCGTTCCGGACCCGGCTGTCGACTTGGTAACAACAGGGGCCGATGCTGGGCCCGATCGCGGCCACCAGATCGGACGCGGGCACGCCGAGCTCTTCGATGGCGGCCACTGTGGCTCGCGCAATCGCCGCGCACGTGCCCTTCCAGCCGGCATGTACCGCGGCGACGACGCGGTGGTGGCGATCGGCAATCAGGATGGGTACGCAGTCGGCCACGCGCACTGAGACGACCCGTGTGGGATCTGTCGAAATGATCGCGTCAGCCTCGAGGTCTGCCTGGGCGGAGGTGCCGGCATGCACCTGTACGACCACACGGCCGTGCACTTGCTTTACGCGCACCACGTCCCCTTCCGACACATCAAATAGCGTCGCGATTCGTGTGTAGTCGCCGACTGGCTCCCGCCGGAATTCCAATGTGCGACTGGAGAACACGTGTGGCGCAATCCCGGCCAGCGCGGAGTGGCGAAGCATCTCACCCACCGCAGTGGCCTGCCACGACCACCCGGTAACGGCAGTTGTCGGATTCAGAGTGTTGTCGGCGGATGGGTTAACCACAGTAGACACTTCCTGTGACGGTTGCGGGACGATGCGGTGGTACATCGCGCATAAAGGCCACTCTAACTGAGGTTTGCGACATCCTCGCCGACCCCGGCATTCCTGGCGACTGGTTTGCCTTGTTGGGATGTGCCCGGATATTCCGGCGGAGGTACACAGCATGACCGTCAAATTTGTTCCGAACGACAAGGGCACTCCTCCAGGCAAACTGGCGGATGCCGAGCTGCATTTCTCGGGTGGGCCCCTGGACGGCCTGCGGCTCATGGGTTTTTCGGTGTGGGAGCGCAAGACCGGCGGACGCAACGTGACGTTTCCCGCGCGCCAATATTCGCTCAACGGCGAACGCCGCAGTTGGGCCATCCTGCGCCCCATCACCGACAGCAGCGCACAAGTCCCGCTGCGGGACTTGATTCTGGAAGCCTATAAGGAGCACGAGCTGCAGCTCGCCGAAGCGGTCTAAGTGGCCCGGCGAGGCTGCATGGTGACCTCGGCTCTGAGGCTTTTGTCGAGTTCAGTGCGGAAGAAGGATTCCTTCATGCCGCCGTCGATGATCTGCCATGGCAGGAAGGGGTCAGCTTCCTTGTTGCGGTAGAGGTACGCCTCGGCATCAAGGCCGGACTCTGCAACGGCAGCGCGCCAGTTGCCGCCGTTGGCTTCGGCCAGCTCGATGACGTCCGAGACACGGCGGTCACCCAGCGACAGCAGACCCTGGTAGTAGGAATGCCGCTCGGACTTGATGTTGAAGTACACGTTGTCGAGTCCGGCGACCAGCTGCCTGAGGCGCTTTGACTTCTGGTCGATCGTTGCAGAGTCGGTCATCGGCATCCACTGGTACGTGGTGCCGGGTTTGGGGACCAGCGGATTGACGGATGCGATGATGCGGCCAACCGTGCCGCGCGTTTTGGCGTAGTGCATCATCCGGTCGCGCATCGCCACCGTGAGATCCCGGATCTCCACCAGGTCGTCGTCTGTCTCGGTGGGGATGCCGATCATGTAGTAGAGCTTCAGATTCTCGAAGCCTGCGGCAAAGACCATGTCCGTGCGCTTGAGGATCTCGTCGTTGGTGACGGTCTTGTTGATGACACGACGCAGACGGTCGGATCCGGTCTCCGGCGCGATGGTGATCGACCGCTCACCGCTCTCGCGCAGCAGGCGCAGGACTGGTTCGGTGAGGTCGTCCATCCGAAGCGATGCCGGGCTGATGCCGTACCCCATCCCGAGCAGGCCTTCAAGAATGGGCACGATGTCGGGGTGGTCACACAGAGCGATCGACACCAGGCCGACCCGGGTGGCATGGGGCCGAGCGGCCTCGGCGAGTTCCAGGATCCGTTTGGTGTCGAATGGCCGGACGGGCAGGTAGTTGTAGCCGGCCCAGCAGAAGCGACACATGTTTGCGCACCCGCGCACGACCTCGATGAGGAAGCGGGCGCCGAACTCGGTGTCGGGGGTGAAGATGCGCGTTGAAGGAGGATCCACATGGTCAGTCGCCCGTACCGCCGCCTTGCGGACCGTGAGAGGCGCCCGGGTGCCCGGCTGCGGCGTGATGGCTGCGACCTTCCCAGGCCCGTCATAGGTGACGTCGTACAAGCTGGGAATGTAGAACCCGCGTTCCTGCGTCAACCGATCCAGCAGGTCGGGCCGGTCGGACGCACTGTGCCAAGCCTCCACGAGGGCCGGGACGAGGACCTCGCCCTCCCCCGCCGCAATCACGTCGGCAAAGGGCGCGAGCGGCTCCGGGTTCACGAACGTCACCGCACCGCCAATGACGATGAGCGGGTCGCGACGATGCCGGTCGGTGGCGCGCGGCTTGAGACCGGCCATGCGCAACATGGTGAGGACGTTGGTGTAGTCCCACTCGAAGGAGACCGAGAACGCGAATACGTCGAAGTCGGACACCGGCGTCTGGGACTCGATCGTCACGAGGGGCTCTCGTCGGACTTTGTCGTTCGCGAGGTCCTGTCGGCCGGGGAGGAACACGCGTTCACACACCACCCGGTCATCGGCGTTGAGCAGTTGATAGACGGTCTGAAGCCCGAGGTTCGACATCCCCACGAAATAGGTATTGGGAAACGCGAGCGCCACGCGCATGCGCCCGCCATGCGGCTTCCGGATGAAGCCGACCTCTTTGGTCAACGTCTCGAGCGCTTCGGCGCGGCGATCGCCACCTCCGGTGCTGGAGGCGCGACCACCGTATCGACGTGGGGGGGGACGTTTGGGCATTCAGGAGTGCCACCACTGCTCGCACCGCGCCTGAAACGAAGGCGCAGCGCACGCAGGTGGCTGTTCCGATTGTACCTTGCCGGGCCCGGGACCCGCTGATGCCTATCCCTCCTGTCGCCTCAAGAACGCTGGCACGTCAAGCGGGGACGCATCTTCGTCGAGGGCATCAGGCGACAGGCTCCCCCGCCCCCCCGTCGAGTCCACCTTCTGCGCGTTCAACGACGGCAGATCAAGACCAGGACGACGGGTCACCGACAGGGCCGGTCGGAGCGAACTGAAGGGCGAGCCGTTGACGACCTTTCGCTCCTCCTCGAGAATCCGCTGCGAGCTGTACGCGGTGAGGTCAATGGGCGTCGGAATGGCGGACTGCGCCATCGGGGCCATCGCGTTGCGGGCCGGGTCGAAACCTGTGGCGATGACGGTGATCTTGATCTGGCCCTCCATCTTCGGGTCCACCACGGCACCGAAGATGATGTTGGCATCCTCATGCGCGGCGCTGTAGATGATCTCCGATGCTTCGCTCACTTCCGCCAGCGTCAGGTCGGGGCCGCCGGTGATGTTGATGATGACTCCTCGGGCGCCGTTCACGGTCGCGTCTTCCAGCAGGGGACTCGACACCGCGGCCGTGGCGGCCATCTTGGCGCGGTCCATCCCGGATGCCACGCCGGTGCCCATGATCGCGATCCCCATGCGCGACATGATTGTCTTCACATCGGCAAAGTCGAGGTTGATGATGCCCGGCACCAGAATCAAATCTGAAATGCCCTGGATCGCCTGCCGGAGCACATCGTCAGCCGTCATGAAGGCCTCTGACATGCTCGTGTCTTTCCTGACCGTCGAGAGCAACCGCTCATTGGGGATCGTGATCATCGTATCGACCGCGTCCTTGAGCTCTTGAAGTCCCCGCTCGGCCTGTGTCGCGCGGCGACGCCCCTCAAACTTGAACGGTTTGGTGACGACGGCAATGGTCAGGGCACCGATCTGATTAGCGAGACTCGCGATGACCGGCGCGGCGCCCGTGCCTGTGCCGCCGCCAAGACCTGTGGTCACAAACACCATGTCGGCACCCTGGAGGGTCTCGAGAATCTTGTCCGTGTCTTCGAGTGCCGCGTCACGACCCACGTTGGGATCAGCGCCCGCGCCGAGGCCCTTCGTCAGTAGACGGCCGAGTTGAATCTTGACCGGGGCAGGGCTGTTGGCCAGCGCCTGCTGATCGGTGTTGGCGACGATGAACTCGACTCCGGAGAGTCCGACCTCGACCATCCGGTTGACGGCGTTGCTGCCGCCGCCCCCGACACCAATCACCTTGATGCGCGCGCCGGCGCGCGATTCCTCATCGAGCAGGATCCTCAATTTGTCGTCCGCCTGATCTGTAAATGTAATGGGATGCATCAAACTGTCTCCTCTCGACTCAGAAAAATTCTTTGAACAACGTGCGTAGGCGACCGGTAAGCCGGCCAATGGTGCCGGCGCCCACGCGCTCGGGCTCCTGCTGCAGATTTCTGTGCGCGTACATCACCAGGCCGACCGATGTGGCAAACGTCGGATTGTTCACGTGATCGGCCAGGCCGCCCACCTCTTCCGGTGCCCCCCGGCGCACGGGCAGGTCGAAAATCTGTTCGGCGATTTCCACCATGCCCTCGAGCATTGAGCCGCCACCGGTCAGCACGATGCCGGAGTTGAGCGACTTCTCGAATCCGGCCTTCCGGATCTCATCCCACAGCAGGTGGCAGACTTCCTCGGCACGCGGCTGCAGAATTTCGGACAACACCCGTCGCGGCATCATTCTGGAGCGGCGACCGGCAATGCTCGCGACTTCCATCGTTTCGTCTTCCGGCACCAGGGACGTCAGGGCGGCACCCGAACGACGTTTGAGCTTCTCCGCCTCGGGAATGGGCATCCGCAGGCCGACAGCAATGTCGTTGGTGAAGTGATCGCCTCCGACCGCAAGCACGCCGGCATGCCACAGGCTGCCTCGTTCGAAGACCGCGAAATCGGTGGTGCCGCCGCCGATGTCCACGAGGCACACACCGAGTTCCTTTTCGTCGGGCGTCAACACCGATTCGCTGGCCGCAAGCTGCTCCAGCACGGTGTCGCCCACCTCCACGCCGGCACGATTCACACACGCGACCATGTTCTGCATCGATGAGGAGCTGCCGGTCACCACATGCACGTTGACTTCAAGTCGCGACCCCGTCATGCCGACGGGCACCGAGATGCCGTCCTGGTCGTCCACGACAAAGTCCTGCGGCAATACATGCAGAATCTCCCGACCGGCGGGCAACGCCACGGCACGCGCGGCATCAATCGAGCGCTTGACGTCTTCGCGCGCGATTTCGCGGTTGCGGCCGGCGACGGCCACCACACCGCGGCTGTTGAACGCTTTGACGTGGGCACCCGACAGCGCGAGATGCACGGTGTCGATCTCGACGCCCGCCGTCAGCTCGGCTTCATCAAGCGCCTTCTTGATCGCCTCGGCGGCGGAGTCCACATTGTTCACCACGCCACGTCGAATCCCCTTCGACTCGGCCAGCCCGATGCCAATGATGTCAATCGTGCCATCGTCCATCATCTCGCCCACGATGGCCGAGACCTTGGACGTCCCCACATCGAGTCCGACCAAATACCGTTCTTTTCGTGCCATGCCGTCTCCTTGCCGTCTCTGCCGCCGAAGCTGAAGCTTCGGCCTCCCTACATGCCGTCTATTTGCGATCCTTCAAAAACACGCGATTGCCGAATCGCAGGTCCACGTAGTCCACTGGTTTCTCGCGCTCCGCCAGCGCGGGTGTGAGCTCGAGGTACGTCTGAATCCGTTCGAGAAACAACTCGTCGCCCAGGTGCAGGTACGTCGGGTCGTCGCCGAGCAACACCACCACGTTCGACTCAGTCTTCACATCGACCTGCGACAATGCGCGGATCAAGTCGGGCCGGGACGCAAGCGAGTGCAAGAACCTGGCAGTCAAGGCGGCACGTCCAGGGTCGATCACCGGTCCGTCGGCCGAGGGTGGTGCCGCCAGGCCGTCGACAATCGGCAAATCGAAGTCCTTGTACTGCGGCCCGTACTCGCCGATGATCACTCCC
>JBKJTD010000230.1:0-6711 GCA_046590915.1 Vicinamibacterales bacterium | reverse complement strand
GTGGTCATCGCGGTCGACGGAGTGACGGTCGCTCGGGAACAGCTGGCGGCCGACTTCGTGGAGCGCCGCCTGGAGTTGCCTGCGCGAAGCGGGCGCGCAGCCACACAGGTCACCTTTGCCGTCGAACCCGCCTACGTCCCCGTCGGAGATGCGCGTCGACTCGGCGCCCTCGTGGACTGGATAGCCATTGACCAGGCCAACGGCGGCCTCGCCTGGCCGAGCCGCCACGCGTGGTTGGCCGGGGTCCCGGTCGTCATTCTCGCGATCCTGTGCGGTGTGGCACTTCTGTCGGCGCGATTCTCGCTTCCGCTGCTGATCGGAACGTCGGTGGTCTCGGCGTGGATTATTACCAGAGGCTTCGGCGGGTTTGTGACGTGGCCGGTGGCGACGATCACTGCGGCATCGGTGGCGAGTGGCGCACTCGCGTGGCTGTTGCTGCGGCGGACGACGCTGGCGTCAACGGTCATGGCGATGTCGTCGGCCGCGGTCGTGCTCAAGTTGCTCATCCTCGCTCACCCGTCCATGCCCATCGGGGATGCGATGTTCCACGCACACCGGCTGCAGACGGTGCTTGCGGGCAACTACTACTTCACCTCGATCACCCCAGGCAACTATCAGTTCCCGTACGCGCCAGGGCTTTACGTGTTTTCGTCGCTGTTCGCGTCGCTGACCGACACCACCATGGACAAAGTCGTCCTGCTGCGGACGATCACCACGGCGGTGGACGCGGTGGCCGCGTCCGCCCTTGCGTGCTGGCTGTGGAGATGGAAGCCCGAGCCGTTGGTGGCCATCGCGGCCGTGGCCGCGTATCATTTGCTTCCACTCAGCTTCAACGTACTGGCGGTCGGCAACCTGACGAATCTGTTCGCACAGGCCATCGCGATGCTCGCGATCGCGCTGGCGGCATCCGGACGGTGGTCGCTGGCCACCGCAGCAGGTGTCCTGCTGATCGTGCTGGCGGCGTCGCTGTCACACACCAGCACATTTGTGCTGCTCTGCACACACCTGGGTGTGGCGGCGCTCTGGCTGACGGTACGAGGCACCGATACCCGACGTGCTGGCGTGTTGCTTGGCGGTGGCGTGGTGCTGGCAGCGCTGCTCGCGGTGGTCGTCTACTACGCGCATTTCGGTGACGTGTACACAACCGCGCTGGATCGTGTCGGTGAGGAAACCGGGCGAGCGGCCTCCTCGGCCGGCAACCGAACGCCCCTCGAGCGCCTCATGGACGTCCCGAGGCTCCTTGAGCTCTATTACGCGGTTCCGGGACTATTGCTTGCCGTGGTCGGTGCTGTGGTGCTGGGCCGATCCCGCGCGACGGCTCCGGTTGCGTGGGCGATCGGTGCTGCCGGCGTCGGCACGCTGGCGGCGTTCCTTGTGCTGGGCATCGTGACCCCCCTGGACTTCCGGCATTACCTTGCGGCGTTACCGATCCTGGCCGTCGCCGTTGGCGCGGCGGCGGGGAGTCTGTGGACCCGACCAGGTCCACCTCGCTTCATCCTGATGGCAGCGGCCGCCTGGCTGGCTCTGGCGGCTCTCGTGCGCGGCGTCGCGTTTCTGGGCTAGTTGATATGCTTGCACGATGACGCTCTTTGAACGCGTGACCAGAGACATTACCGACGCCATGCGCCAGCGCGACCAGGCATCGCTGGGCCCGCTCCGGATGCTCAAGGCCGCGCTGATGAACCATGAAGTCACGAAGGGCCGGAGCCTCGACGAGGCGGAGTCCCTGCAGGTGGTCAATCAGCTCGTGAAACAGCGCCGCGATTCCATCGACCAGTTCACGGCCGGCGGGCGGACCGATCTGGCCGACAAGGAACAGGCTGAACTGACTTTTCTTGAAAAATTTCTTCCGCCAGCCGCGGACCCTGCCGCCGTCGCCGCAGCCATCGACGCCGCGGTGGCCGAAACCGGGGCATCGTCCCCCAAAGACATGGGCAAGGTGATGAAGGCCGTAAACACCGCGCTGGCCGGACAGACCATCGACGGCAAGGCCCTGGCCGAGGCGGTCAAGCGCCGCCTGTCTGGCGCCAACTAAATCGTCTGTGGACAACCAGACCAGCCAAACTTTTTCAGCGGGGCCCCAGTCTAACCCCGGTGAAAGGCACGCAGGTGCCAATCATCCATCCTCCGGGCAGGGGCATCAATCGCAGGGGTTGATGCCCCTTCTTTTTGGAAGCGGAACAGGTGTCTGACCGCCTCGCCAAATCCGCGGGCACCGTCGGGCTGGCCGTCATGACCAGCCGGATCCTGGGCCTGGTCCGGGATCAGGTCATGGCCGGTCTGTTCGGGACCGGCATGGCGCACGACGCCTTCAACATCGCCATGCGCGTGCCGTCGCTGGTGCGCGACTTGTTCGCCGAAGGGGCGATGAGCGCGGCCTTTGTGCCGACCTTCACGCGGTATTGGAAAATCGAAGGCAAAGATGCCGCGTTCCGGCTCGGCAATCTCGTCCTCAACGGCCTGCTCGTCGTGACCACCGTGCTCGTCATCGCCGGCATGGTCTTCGCGGAACCATTACTCAGCCTGCTGCCCAAGGAATTTTCGGGGCCAGAGGGACGCGACAAGTTCACCCTGACAGTCCATTTGACGCGGATCGTGCTGCCCTTCCTGACACTGGTCGCGGTGGCCGTGGCGATGGGCGGCATGCTCAACTCGCTGCGCCGATTTTTTGTGCCGGCTCTGTCACCCGCCATCTACAACGTCGGGATGTTGCTGAGCGCGTTGGCGCTCATCCCGGTGTTCCGGCTGTTTGGCTGGGACCCGATCTACGCGATCGCGGTGGGCACACTGGTCGGCGGAGTGGGACAAATCGCCGTCCAGATACCACTGCTCCATCGGGAGGGATTCCGGTACCGGCCGATCATCAGCTTCACCGATCCGGGCATGCGCGAAATCCTCCTGCTCATGGGTCCCGCGACGCTCGGCCTTGCCGCCTCCCAGGTCAACATCATCGTCAACACCGTGCTGGCGGTCGGGGAAGGGGATGGAGCCGTCACGGCACTCGCCTTGGCGTTCCGGCTGATGTATCTGCCGATCGGCCTGTTCGGCGTATCGGTCGCCACAGCCGCGTTGCCGGAGATTGCGCGACAGGTCAACGCCGGTGAGTTCGACAATCTGCGTCGCACCATCTCAAGCAGCCTGCGGATGATGCTCATGATGAGTGTGCCCGCGACGGTGGGACTGATGGTGCTGGCGTGGCCGATTGTTGAGCTCATCTTCGAACGCGGCGTCTTTGACGCGCGAAGCACCGAGATGACCGCGCTGGCACTGCTTGGCTACGCGCCCGGGCTCATCGGCTACTCGGCGGTCAAGATTGCCTCGCCCACGTTCTACGCGATGAAGGACGCGCGAACGCCGGTGTTGATCTCGATGGCGACGATCGCACTCAACCTCGTGCTCAACCTGGTGCTCGTGCGCTGGTACAGCTTTCAGGGACTCGCCATGGGCACGGCAATCGCGGCGTTATTCAACGCCACGTGTCTCTTTCTTGTGCTCTCACGACGCATTGATGGCATCGACGGGCGGCGTGTCCTTGTGACAACCGGCAAGATCCTCGCGGCGTCCCTCGCGATGGGCGCGGCCGCATGGTTCACGGAACGCTGGCTGAACGACGTATTGCCATCGTTCTCGTCACTCTCGGGCTGGCTGGCGGTGAGCGCTCGCGCCGCCGCGCGAGTGTTTGGCGCAATCACAGTCGCAATCACCGTGCTGTGCCTGTCGGCGTGGGCCCTTCGCCTGCAGGAGTTCATGGACGTGGCGCGGAAAGTTATTGGTAGGCTGAAACGATGAATCGGTTTCCCTCGCCGCCCGGCATGAGCTACACGATCGGCCCCGGCCCGCTGACACCGGCGGTCAAGGCGATCATCTACCTCAACATCGCGATTTTTGTTGCCGTCGTGTTCATGGCGGGGCTGGTGAACTGGCTGGGCCTCATTCCTGAGGATGTCCTGACCAAGGGGTATCTCTGGCAGGTGATCAGTTACCAATTCGTGCACGCGGACGCCATCCACATCCTCATCAACATGTTGTCGGTGTGGATGTTTGGCGTCGATCTCGAGCGACGCTGGGGCACGGTGGCGTTCACGAAGTACTACCTCATCGTGGGTGTCACAGCGGGAGTGGCAACCGTGGTCGTCTCATTGCTTCCATTTCCGTGGGCCGAGACCTCGTATTTGGCCGTCACCATCGGAGCGTCCGGCGCCGTGTACGGACTGATGATGGCGTGGGCGATTGTGTTTCCCCATCGCACCGTCCATCTGTTTGGGATCTTCCCGCTGACGGCCAGAGTGTTCGTCCTGATCGTCGGTGCGCTGTCAATGTTTCAGGCGATGGCCGGCAGCGAGAGTAACGTCGCACACGTTGCGCACCTTGGGGGGCTGGTGGCGGGTTGGCTGTACCTGAAAACGCCGGCGCCGAAGGCGCCGACCGCGCCTCGGCGGCCTGATTACATCAGGCGAGTCCACTGACTCTGGGGGTGCTCAAAGGGTGCCCTAGAGCACCGTTAAAACAAACGTATCGTCCAGCGCTTCGCTCTGGTGCGGCGCGTCTGAAGGGACGGCCAGCACTTCTCCGGCACGGACGATCTGGTCGGCCCCGTGCACACGGACTCGCAGGGCGCCCTGCAGCACATAAATCAGCTGTTCGACCGTGTGGGCGTGCCGGGGCACCTGTGCCCCGCGCTTGAGGTACACCTGGGTCATCACATGCTCAGGTGAGCGCAGGACCTTGCGCGACACCATCTCGGTGACGCGGCCCAGCTCCAGTTCATCCCAGCGAAACGCCTCGACAGAAGGGGCCACCCTGCCAGTATAGAATTGGAACCCGAGATGAAGACCGCCACCTCCACCGCCGCTGCCACCTACGAGGGACTCTCCCGTGAGGACCTGCTCAACGCCTACCGGACGATGCTCACGTCCCGGCGCATCGACGACAAGGAAATTCAGCTCAAAAATCAGAGTCTGATTTTTTTCCAGATCAGCGGCGCGGGCCACGAAGCGATCCTGACGGCGACCGGCATGCAGATGAAGCCCGGCCACGACTGGTTCTACCCCTACTATCGCGATCGCGCGTTGTGCCTCGCGATCGGTATGACCCCGCTGGAGATGTTCCTGAGCGGCGTGGGGGCGGAGTCCGATCCGAACAGCGGCGGCCGGCAAATGCCGTCCCACTGGGGGCACAAGGCGCTCAATCTCGTGTCGCAGGCCAGCCCGACAGGCACCCAGTGCCTCCAGGCGATCGGCTGCGCAGAAGCCGGGCGCCTCTACGAGCAGCTCACCGACATTCCAGACCGAGACGGCAAGTTCGAAACCGACGAAGTCGTCTACGTCTCGCTCGGCGACGGTACCGTCAGTGAGGGCGAATTCTGGGAGTCTCTCAACGCCGCCTGTGTCGACAAACTCCCCGTGCTCTTCATGATCGAGGACAACGGCTACGCCATCTCAGTCCCCGTCGAAGTGCAGACGCCCGGCGGAGACATGTCGAAATTGGTCGAGGGGTTCCCCGGCCTTGAAGTGCTTCGTTGCGACGGCACCGACTTTCTCGACAGCTATCGCACGGCGGCCAAAGCCCTCGACTATTGCCGTTCGCGCCAAGGGCCTGCGCTCATTCACGCCAAGGTCGTGCGCCCGTACTCGCACTCCTTGTCCGACGATGAGAAGCTGTACAAAACGCCGGCAGAACGCGCGGACGAAGCGAAGCGTGATCCCGTCACCAAGTTCGCTGCGTGGCTGCAGGCTGAAGGGCTGGCCACCGAGACAGACATCTCGACGATCGCACAAGAGGTGGATGTTGAGGTGAACGCGGCCGCCGAGACTGCCGTGAAGGCGGCCAAGCCCGCGAAAGAAACCGCCGGCTGGTACGTGTACTCGCCCGACGTTGATCCAACGAGCGCTGCGTTCGACACGCCCGCCGTTCCTGAGGGCAAACCCGACACCATGGTCGCGGCGATCAACCGCACCATGAAAGACGAAATGGGTCACAACCCGCGCATCGTCATGTTCGGCGAAGACGTGGCGGATGTGACGCACGAGGAAAAGCTGAGCCAGGTGCAGGGCAAGGGCGGGGTGTTCAAGGTCACGCACGGGCTGCAGCGGACGTACGGCGGCACGCGCGTGTTCAACTCCCCACTGGCGGAGGCCAACATCATCGGCCGCGCGGTCGGCATGGCGACACGCGGCATCAAGCCGGTGGTCGAGATTCAGTTCTTCGACTACATCTGGCCGGCGATGATGCAGCTGCGCGACGAGATGTCGATGTTGCGGTATCGGTCGAGCAACGACTTCTCGTGCCCGATGGTCGTCCGCACGGCCATTGGCGGGTACCTGCGTGGCGGCGCGCCGTATCACAGCCAGTCGGGCGAGAGCATCTTCGCGCACTGCCCTGGCATCCGGATTGTGTACCCGTCCAACGCGCAGGACGCTGCGGGGCTGCTGCGCACGTCGATTCGATGCGACGATCCGGTGTTGTTCCTGGAACACAAACACCTGTACCGCCAGACGTACAACAAGGGCGAATACACCGGTCCGGACTACATGATTCCCTTCGGCAAGGCCGCGCTCAAACGTGAAGGCACCGACGTCACCATCGTCACGTGGGGTGCGCTCGTACAGCGCACATTGCTCGCGGCCCAGCAGGCGGAAAAGGAAGGCATCAGCGTGAAGGTGCTCGACCTGCGCACGATCATGCCGTATGACTTTGACGCGATTGCCGACG
>JBKJTD010000326.1:0-5474 GCA_046590915.1 Vicinamibacterales bacterium | reverse complement strand
GTCCACGGTTCGGCGGTCCACGGTCCACGGTTCTGGGGGAGACATGAAGTTGCGACACGGAATAATGGTGCTGGCGGTGATTGGGGTGCTGGGCGCTGGGATGGCGCAAGTGGCGAGTCAGGGGCAGGCGCCGCGGCCGACGACGCTGGCGGGGAGGTCCACGGTGTATGCACCCAATGGTGTGATTGCGACGAGCCAGCCGTTGGCAACGTCCGCAGGGCTCGCGGTGCTGCAGCGTGGGGGCAACGCGATTGATGCCGCCGTGGTGGCTGCGGCCGTGCTGACGGTGGTCGAGCCGAACATGACCGGCGTGGGCGGCGACCTGTTCGCGATGGTCTGGTCGGCGCGTGACAAGACGCTGCACGGACTGAACGCCACGGGCCGAAGCGGGTCGCTCATGACACGTGAGACCATGGTCGCCCGTGGCCGCACCCGCGTCAGTCAGGGCATCGAAGCCGTGACGATTCCGGGCTCACTGTCGGGATGGTCGGCGCTGCTTGAAAAGTTCGGCACACTCACGCTGGCCGAGGCGCTCGCGCCTGCCATTGCGATTGCTGAGAACGGATTTCCAGTTACCCCGATTATCGCGTCGCAGTGGGCCGACGAAGAATCGCTGTTGCG
Source organism: Vicinamibacterales bacterium (assembly GCA_046590915.1). Classification (GTDB taxonomy): domain Bacteria; phylum Acidobacteriota; class Vicinamibacteria; order Vicinamibacterales; family SCN-69-37; genus SYFT01. The sequence continues at coordinate 4,853 of JBKJTD010000326.1, read as the reverse complement.
CAAAGACGATGGCGCGCGGCAGGCCCTGCTCGTGGATGGCAAACGCGCGCCACAAGCAGGCGAGTGGTTCTCAATGCCCGACCTCGCACGCATTTACAGGGAGATGGGCTCGCTGGGTCCGAAACATCTCTATGGCGGGGCGCTCGGTCGCAAGGTCGCCGAGTTTGTGCAGGAACGCGGCGGGTTTTTAACCGCTGACGACTTTGCCGCGCACGCCGTCGAGTGGGTCCAGCCCATCAGCGTGCCGTACGGCGGTTATCGCCTCTGGGAGTTGCCGCCCAACAGTCAGGGTGTGGCCGCGCTCGAGATGCTGCGACTGCTCGAAGGTCCCGATCTCAAGGCGATGGGGCATAACTCGCCCGCGTATCTGCATCACCTGATCGAAGCGAAGAAACTCGCCTACGCCGACATCGAACACTACGTCGGCGATCCTGCGGTCATGACCGTGCAGGTCGATCACTTCCTGTCCGATGCCTATATCCGGGATCGCAAGGCGCTGATCAATCCTGCGAAAGCGATGGAGCGCACCGAACCGGGTCGCGCCTCGACGGCCAGCGACACCATCTACCTCTCAGTCGCCGACAAGGACGGCAACATGGTGTCGTTCATCAACTCCGTGTACGACTACTTCGGGTCGGGCATCGTCGTGCCGGGCACCGGGATTCTCCTGCACGATCGTGGTGTGGGATTCACCATGACCGAAGGCCGCGCCAATACGGTGGCGCCCAGACGTCGGCCCTTCCACACGATCATTCCCGCGTTTGTGACCAAAACGACGCGCAACAATGGCGTGCTGCGCGATGCCTCCGGTGATGAACCGTACATGGCTTTTGGCGTGATGGGCGGTGCGATGCAGCCGCAGGGCCATGTGCAGGTGCTCCTCAACATGCTGCTCTTCGGGATGGATCCCCAACAGGCATCGGATGCGGCCCGCTTCCGGCACATGTCCGGCCGCCGCGTCGCGTTGGAATCGCCCATTGACGATGCCACCCGGGCGGCCCTGCGAGCGATGGGCCACGAGATCATCGACGAGCGCAATATCGCGTTCGGCGGTGCCCAACTTGTGGTGAAATTACCGCGCGGCTGGTCCGCCGGCTCGGACTCTCGCAAAGACGGGCACGCGGCGGGACATTAGAGGTCCAGGGGTCCAGGGGTCCAAGGGTTCGGAGGGGATATGAAGAAGAGTGCAATCTCTGCGGCGCTTGCCGTGGTCGCGACGATGGCGCTGTCATCGTCGGCGCCTGTGGCTCAGCAAACTCCCGGAGGTGTCACCGCGCTGGTCGGCGGCACGCTGATTGACGGGTTTGGTGGCACACCCATCCAGAACTCGGTGATCCTTGTGCGCGGCGAACGCATCACAGCGGTCGGCACTGTGGGCACGCTGCCGGTGCCCGAAGGCGCGCAGATCGTGTCCACCGAGGGCATGTCCGTGCTGCCCGGCTTGTGGGACATGCACGTGCACCTGATGATTGCGGGGCACTCCGACTACACGCACTGGGACAAGACGTACCCGGCGCGGTTTGAGAACGAGATCATGCCGGCGTCCGCACATCAGTTGTTACGGGCCGGGGTGACGTCCGCGCGTGATCTGGGTGCGCCGCTGGACGCCAGCATCAACGTCCGCGCGCGCATCAACAAGGGCGAAATTCCCGGGCCTCGGTTGTACGTGTCGGGCCCGTTCATTCAGAAGACGCCTTATCCAGGCACAGAGTTGTTCCGCTGGGGTGTGAACGGCGTTGACGATGCAAAGGCCAAAGTGGCGAAGCTTGCGGCCGCTGGCGTGGACGTCATCAAGCTGATCGATCAGGATCAGATGAGTCTCGCGGAAGTGGAAGCTGTGGTGGGGGAAGCTCACCGGCTCGGCCTTCCCGTTGTGGGCCACTCCCATCGGCCGGAGGAGATCCGCCTGGGCATGAAAGTCGGCGTTGACAATTTCGAGCACACGGGCCTGGCGACCGCTCCTGAGTATCCCGAGGATGTCATGGCGCTTATCCGCGAGCGAACAGGGCAGATGAGCAAGGGGCCGTTTTTCTGGACGCCCACAGTGCAGGGGCTGTTCAACTACGACTACCTGCGCGACCATCCGGAATCGCTCGACGATCCGTCGTGGCAACTCGGACTTGGAGCAGACATCGTCGCCGATATCCGGCAGTCACTGACCAAGCCAGGCGAACTCGGCTATTTCCAGCTGACGCCGGCCCGCAAGCCGACACTCAAGCGCAAGGTCACACAACTGCGCGACGCCGGGGTCACCCTGCTCATCGGCACCGACAGCGGGATCCCGACGCAGTTTCACAGTCAGAGTACCTGGAACGAACTCGATGTGTGGGTGCGCGAGATGGGGATTCCGCCGATGGAGGCGATCCGCAGCGCCACCTACTGGCCATCGCTGATGATGAAAAAAGACCGCGACGTCGGCACGATCACGCCAGGCAAGTACGCGGACATCATTGCCGTACGTGGCGATGTGTTGAAGTACATCAACCTGCTGCAGCGCGTCGATATCGTGATCAAGAACGGCCAACGGATTCGGTGAGCATCGACCCCGGGAGTATCGACGCCCTGTTTGAAGCGCTTGCCGCCCGCAAACGTGTGGGACACCTGCGCGACACCCTGGGTGAACCGGACTTCTGGCGCCGGCTGAATCCGCAGCTGACGATTTCGGAGACTCCCATCGCGCCACGTCTGGAGCCGGTGCCGCTTCCACACGCCGACGCCGTGGCGCACGCAGACTTCCTGCAGCAGGAAGGTTATCTGCTGGCGCCGCAGGTGTTTGACCCTGCGGCGATCGCTCCATTGCGTGAGGCCGTTGACCGGATCGTCGCGCAGGGATTGCCGCCGGGGATGGCGTGGGTGTACGACGAGTTCTACAGCTTGTTCCACCGAATTGAACGGGTGTTGGAACCGATGCTTGGCTCGGCCCCGTTGCTGCTTCCCCGAAATTTCTGGGTGTTTCACGTTCCGCCAGGGCGCGCCGGGCGCGCAGGGTTTGGCGCGTATGGGCCGCATCGCGATCACTATCTGGACCGTGCATTTCTCGCAGGGGAACGTCCCAGCGTGATGAACGTGTGGATTCCGCTCACCGACGTCACGCCGCTCGACTCGTGCATGTATGTGGTGCACCCCGATGGCGATGAGGATTATTGGACCGAGGTCAGTGATATTCGCGACGACGCCTTTGACCTGACCGATATCCGCGCCGTGCCGGCACCGGCGGGATCGGTCGTCGCCTTTTCCACACGAGCTGCGCACTGGGGCAGTCGCAGCAGCCGGTACGCCACAGGGCCGCGTATCGCGGTCACGTGCGCGATGCAGCGGAGAGACGCGGCCCCGTTCTGCACCGAGGTTTTGGATGTGGCGCAGCCGCTGTCGTTCGACCGCCGGTGGGCGCTCATCCTCGACAGCGTTGGAGACAGCGGCCTTGAAGGCGCCGGAAGTGAGCGGAGGCCGAAGCGTTAGCGTCGGCGCTCCAGTGCGTCTCCGAGGAACTGCACCACCTGTGCTTCCGCCCAATACCCGTCGTTGCCATCCGCGCGCCTGCCGATAAAGCCGCAGTGTCCGCCATGACGTTCGAGGTGCATCACGATGTTGGGATTGGAGTGCACTTCGTCCCGCCGGTACTGTGACGTGGGCACAAACGGGTCGTCATCAGCGGCGACGATGAGCGCCGGAACCGCAATCTGCTGCGTGACCCGAAGGGCGCTGGCCTGCTGGTAATAATTGGCCGCCGTCCCGAAGCCGTGGTGCGGCGCCGTATACGCATCATCAAACTGTCGAATCGTACGAATGCGCGCGAGCGGGGAGATGTCGAACCGACCCGGCCACGCCGCGGCCTTGCGACGCATGCGCGCTTTGAGCCCGCGCACGAAGTTCCATTGATACAACACATTTGCGCGCCGCTCGATCGCGTCCACGCACAGCGAGAGATCAATCGTCGGACTCACCGCGGCCACCGCCACCAGAGGCAGGTCGGGGGCCGACGCGGCTTCACCGGCGAGTTTGAGCGTGAGATTGCCACCGAGCGAATAGCCCGCAATCATGAGCCTGGAGAGCGGCGTCTCGCGCGCAAACGCGCGCAGCACCGCCAACGGATCCGCCGTCAGGCCCGAGTGGTAGAGCCCCGGCGTGAGGTGTTCGGTGCCGCCGCAATTGCGCTGATTGAGCAACACCACATTCCAGCCGCGTCGCCAACCCTTGTCGGCGAGGCCGCGCATGTAGTGCGCGTCGCTCGATCCTTCCAGTCCGTGCAAACAGAGCAGGGTCGGCGCGCTCTCGCGGGTAGTCTGCCAGAAACAATCGGCCCGTACCTGCGACTCTGCGTCAACCGCGATGAGCCGCGTCTCACGTTGAGGCAGCGCCTGGAAGCGTCGTCGGCGCGCCCACGCCGCGATGGTCATCACGTGACCGTTCGCGAGGCCGGGTGCCGGCACAAATCCGGCGTCAGCGAAGGTCGTAGATGACGAATCGGTCATTGCGATACAGGACTGGCAGTTCAAGGCGATGATCCCGCTCGACCACCAGCACATCGAGGTCGTAGGTCGCGTCGAGCGCCAGTGCCCGGGTGACCGTGAGACGATCGAAGTCGGTCAGGTCGTGTGTTCTGGCGGCAACCCGGACGGCGACATCGCGGTCGTACAGCGAGAGTGCGCTGTCTTTGATCGATTCCAGCACGGTGTCCTTGGTTGCGGCCAGCCGCACACTGACCCCGTACTTCCACGCGTGACCAGGATCGGCGAGCACATGCCAGTCGGCAGGTTGCGCTTTGAGCCACGTCATCGCGTCAATCCATGACGTCGACGGCAACTCGACGTGTGCCATCTGCCGTTCCGGTTGCAGCCCTTCGAGAAGGTAAT
>JBKJTD010000203.1:0-4757 GCA_046590915.1 Vicinamibacterales bacterium | reverse complement strand
CGAAGTCCCGGGGCTTGCCCGCCGTAGCCTTGGCGCAGGCGGGTCCAAGGGTCCGGGCTATAGCAGCGAGGTGCCTACTGGCATTGGGGCGACATGAAATACATGCGCGACGGTTTGGCCGAGGTCGGCGAACGTTGTGCGTGTGCCCAGGTCGAGACCGGGCTGGACTGCGGCGCCACACAGCAGAACCGGAACATATTCGCGTGAGTGGTCCGTCGACGGCGTGGCCGGGTCGTTGCCGTGGTCCGCAGTGACAATCAGGAGATCCGTCTCATGCAACGCTGGCAGCACCTGCGCCAATCGCGCGTCAAACCGTTCCAGATTGGCGGCGTACCCAGCCACGTCGTTGCGGTGGCCGTACTTGGTGTCAAAGTCGACCAGGTTCACGAAGATCAACCCCTGCGTGGTGGATTCCAGTTCTGACACCACCGCGTCCATGCCGTGCTCGTCCGACGTGGTGTGCACCGCCTTGGTCATGCCTCGTCCGGCAAACAGATCTTCGATTTTGCCAATCGCGACGACCGGATGGCCTGCGGCCTTGAGACGGTCCAATACGGTGTCCTCGAAGGGATCGAGTGCGTAGTCGTGACGATTTGAGGTGCGTTGGAAATTCCCTGGCTCACCGATGAACGGGCGCGCGATGACGCGACCCACGCCGAGCCCGCGTCCGACCAAATCAAAAGCGACGTCGCAGAAGCGATACAGCTCGGCAATTGGCACGACGCCTTCGTGCGAGGCGATCTGAAACACACTGTCGGCCGAGGTGTAGACGATGGGGAACCCCGTGCGCATGTGCTCAGAGCCAAGCGCATCAATGATTTCGGTGCCTGACGCGACGATGTTGCCAATGGACTTGCGTCCAATGCGCTTCTCGAATTCCGCGATGATGCCCTCGTTGAACCCGTGCGGAAATGTCGGGAACGGGCGATCGAGAACGATGCCGCCGATTTCCCAGTGCCCGGTGACCGAGTCCTTACCCGGCGACGCCTCTGCCATGCGTCCAAAGGCTCCGCGCGGTTCGCCACTGTGTCGGGGCACGTTCGCACTGGCCCCGTCATTGATGCGTGCAACTCGATCGAGGCCAAGAGACCTGAGCGTTGGCACGTGCAACGGCACTGCATCCGCGATGTGTCCCAGCGTGTCTGACCCCTCGTCCCCGTAATCGGCAGCGTCTGGCAATTCGCCACACCCGACAGAGTCCATGACCAGGACGATGACACGCGTTATGGGCGATGACATACTCCGCCCATCGTCTTACGAAATGAGGCAATGAGGCAATGGGCCAATGAAGGGCATTTTCGTCACGCGACATTCATTGCCTCTTTGCCTCATTGCACGATTCGTCATTGCCCCATTGGCCCATTGGCCCATTGCCTCATTGTCTGCAGTGCGTCCGTCTGAACGGCACTGTCCGTACCCGGCCCGTTCAGCCAGCGCACGTTGGGTTCCTTGCGGAACCACATCACCTGCCGCCGTGCATAGCGCATGTTCTCGCGGACGATGAGCGCGCGCGTGGCGGGTTCGTCGCGCACGCCCTGGCGCATCTCGATGAGCTGGCGATAGACCAATCCGCTGAAGGCGTGGGCCGTCTCGGGAATGCCGGCGGCGATGAGCGCGTCCACTTCCGCAACCACACCACGCGCAAACTGCGCATCGACCCGGCGGGCGACACGTGTTTCGAGATCGGGGCGCGGATCGACCAGCCCCAGCGTCAGCACCTGCCAGCCTGCGATCGGTGAGACGGTGTCCTCGAAGTGCCGGGTCAGGGGTCGCCCCGTCAGCAGATACACCTCAAGGGCGCGAACCAGTCGCTTGAGGTCGCGGGGCATGATGCGGGTCGCCGACGGAGCGTCCACACGTGCAAGCCACCGGTGCAGGGCCTCGACACCGCGGCCAGCGGCGACACGTTCCAGGCGCCCGCGGAGTTCATCATTGCGCGCCGGCCCGGGGAACAAACCGCGCACAAGCGCCCGGTAGTAGAAGCCCGTCCCGCCGACAACAATCGGACACTTGCCGCGCGCATGAATATCGTGAATGGCGGCCGCCGCTTCCGTGGCAAACCGCGCGGCGGAATAGGTCTCGCCGGGGTCGACAACATCAATCAGGTGATGGACAATCCCCTGCCGCTCGTCCATCGAGGGTTTGTCGGTGCCGATGTCGATGCCGCGGTACACGGCCGTGGAGTCACACGAAACGATCTCGCCGCCAATCGTTTTTGCGAGCGCCACGCCAAGCGCAGTCTTGCCCGTCGCCGTCGGGCCCACCACACAAATGACTCGCTTCACCGGATGACGTTGTAGAGGAAGGTCACCGTAAAAAACGCCTTGTCGTCCGGGTACTCCGGCGGCAGCGCCACGGTGGGGCTCGACGTGCGCAACGCGTTGACCGCAGCCGAATCCAGCGCGCGGTGCCCGGAGCTCTTGATCACCTCGATATCGGTGATGAAACCGTTCCTGTGCACATTGAAGGTGATCACCACCCGGCCGGACGTGATCTGCGCCATCTGCGGAATAAACCAGTTGCTCTTCACATGTGCGACAAATCGGCGCAGCCACCAGCCGAAGTCCACACCCTTGGAATCAAAACTGATCTGTGCGTCCTGCTCGGGCTGCCCGCCGCGTTCGTTCTGGTAATTGTCCTGCTTGAGAAATTGCGAGAGGTTCTGAAGGGACCGCGCGAGGCCCTGGCCGGCTCCTTTGGGAGGGGTGGAGTCAGCGGCCGCCAATGAGGGCGCGTCCGGAGCCGGCGGCGAAGGGTCGGCGTTGGGATTGGGAGGACCGCTGCCATTGTCACCTTTGGGCGACTCCGCCGACGGTGCACCGACAACCTTGTCCATCGTATTCCCGCGCGAAAATGGCGCCGCATTCTCAGGCGACGGCGCCCGTTCGCGCGTCGTCGCCCGCCGATCCAGATCCGACGCTTCGGCCTGCGCAGGTGGAGGCACCGAGCGCTCCTGGAGCGGCTCCATCATCACAAACTGCACGTCGTCCTGAGGCGTTGCCGGGTTCACGGGCACGACGCTGGAGGCAAAGAACCCTTCCGGCGTGAGCAGGTAGGCGATGGTCAGCACCAGATGGACGACAAGCGACAACAACACACCCTCGCGCCGTGAAATCACGGGCGAGACGCTGGGCGTCTCCGGGCGATGGTCGTCGAAATCCAGGTACATCAGTTCAGCGTTTCGTCGCGATATAGAGGTAGACGGTGCCCAGGGTCAAAGAGACTGTGCGAACGGTGGCAAACCCGTGACTTTTCAACATGCCGGCGAACACATCCGGCTCGGGGAACTGGTCAACCGATGCGGGAAGATACGAGTAGGCCTCGTCGTGTTTGGAGCCCATCTTGCCGATGACCGGCAGCAAGTACTTGAAATACCACTCGTAGCCCTGCTTGATGCCAGGCAGCTGCGGCTTGCCAAATTCCAGCACGGCGAGCCGGCCGCCGGGTTTGAGCACACGGACAAACTCGCGAATGGCGGCCTCGTAGTTGTAGACATTCCGGATGCCGAATGCCACCGTCGCTGCATCAAAGGACGCATCCGGCAGCGGCACATTGGTCGCATCCCCACGCACCAGATGCACCCGCGAGCCGAGGCCGGCTTTGCGCACCTTGACCAAGCCGAGCTTCAGCATTTCGCCGGCGAAGTCGACGCCCACCACCGAGCGCGCCTGGCCGCCCGGGGCCGTGACTGCCTTGATGGCCAGATCTGCGGTGCCGGTGCACATGTCGAGCACGTCTTCCGCTCCGGTCAGACCCAGCTCACGGATGCCACGTGCGCGCCACCGTTGATCGAGGCCGACACTGAGCACACGGTTGAGGCGGTCATACCGATACGCGATGCGATCAAACATGCCGGAAATGCGTTCCGGTTCACGCGACGTGGAAACCACTACTCCCCTTTCCACGGCGTGAACAGCTGCTGCTCAAAGCCGAGGGCATTCAGAATTTTTCCGGCAATGAAGTCCGCCAGATCATCAATGGTCTTGGGCTGCTGATAAAACGCCGGCATCGCCGGCAGAATCATCGCACCCGCTTCGGCGGCCGCCACCTGATGGCGCAACGCCGGCAAGCTCATCGGGGTCTCTCTCGGCACAAGGACGAGACGACGATGCTCTTTGAGCATGACGTCGGCGGCCCGTTCGATAAGGCTGCGGGAGAGACCCAGTGCCACGCCCGCCAGTGTCTTCATCGAGCAGGGCACAATCACCATGCCGGTGCAGCGATGGCTGCCGCTGGCCAGTGAAGCGCCGAGGTCTTTGTTGCTGTGCACGACGAAAGTGCCGTTGCGAACTGCCGGGCCATATTTCACTTCGAGCAGATCCTGCAGGCGGTCGACCTTGGCGTCGCCACCGAGCTCATCCATCAGCAGCCGTTTGCCGTAATCGGAAAATACGATTTCCAGATGGCAGCCGGTTTCCATCAACGCCGCAATGGTGCGCACCGCATAAATCGCGCCCGACGCGCCCGTCACTCCAACCGCAATCGATGGCTTCATACCCAATACACATCCGCAGCAGTGGTGGCAAGAAACAGGATGCCGACCCAGCCGTTTAAGTCAAAGGCAAACTTGACCTGTGACAAATCGTCGGCGCTGACGAGCGACTGCTCATAGATCAGCAGCAACGCGACACCGGCCACACCCGCAGCGTAGATCGTGCCCAGGTTCGCGGCCACGGTCAGCGCCGAGAGGCTCACCACCGCGATGACCTGCATCACCCGCGAAATCAGCAGCGAACGAGGGACACCAAATCGCACGG
>JBKJTD010000106.1:0-10330 GCA_046590915.1 Vicinamibacterales bacterium | reverse complement strand
TCACCTCGTGCGTGCGGATCGCCCGGTCACCGACCTGCTCACCGCCGACTACACCTTCGTCAACGAGCGGCTGGCGCGCCACTACGGCATTCCGGGCGTCAGCGGCCCTGCGTTCCGGCGCGTGATGTACCCCGACACGAGCCGGCGCGGTCTTCTTGGTCATGGCAGCATTCTGACGCTCACGTCCCACGGCAACCGCACGTCGCCGGTGCTCCGCGGCAAATGGGTGCTGGAAGTGTTGCTGGGCAGTCCGCCACCGGCGCCGCCACCAAACATCCCGGATCTGGAAGAAGCGGGCGAGGCAAAAGACGGCCGCCTGCTCTCGGTCTCTGAACAGCTGGCGGTGCATCGTGCCAATCCGGCGTGCAGTTCGTGTCACAACGTGATTGACCCGATCGGTCTGTCGCTCGACAACTTTGACGTGGACGGCTCGTGGCGCATCAAGGATCGCGGCGTGGCGGTGGAGACATCGAGCGTGATGTATGACGGCACGCCACTATCGGGCATCGCGGATCTGCGTGCGGCACTTCTGAAACGGTCGGATGTCATGACGACCCATTTCACCGAGTCATTGATGGCCTATGCCCTCGGCCGCCGGATTGAACCCCGCGACATGCCCACCATCCGGCGCATCGTCGGCGACGCACGGCAGCAGAACTATCGGATGTCCGCCCTGATTCTGGGTGTGACCAAAAGCGCCGCATTCAGCACGGCGATGGCCGACGGCGGCCCGGCAAAGTGATCGGACGAAAGGCACACATGTTTGTGACTGGAAAACATCTCTCTCGGCGGACGGTCCTGCGGGGCCTGGGCGCCACCATTGCGTTGCCGATGTTTGACGCGATGATCCCGGCGCGATCGGTGTTTGCGCAAACCGCGGCGGGCCGCGCAGCCGACAAGACACGGCTCATCTGCATCGAGCAGGTGCACGGGGCGGCCGGGTGCAGCCCATACGGCGCCTCGCAGTTTTTGTGGAACCCCGAAAAAGTCGGTCGCGACTTTGACCTCAGCCAGGGAAGCCTCAGTCCGCTGGAGCCCTACCGTGACTACCTCACCATCGTGAGTAATACCGACGCGCGCATGGCCGAAGCTCAGTCGCCCGATGAAGTCGGCGGTGACCACTTCCGATCAAGCGCCGTCATGTACACCCACGCCCATCCCAAGCTGACCGAAGGGTCGGACGTGCGCGTCGGCACCTCGCTCGATCAGTTGTATGTCCAACGGTTCGGCCAGTCGACGCCGGTGCCCTCGATGCAAATCAGCATCGAGCCGGTGGACCAATCCGGCGGATGCGCCTACGGGTATGCGTGTGTCTACACGGACACGATCAGCTGGTCGGCCCCCGATACGCCGCTGCCGATGGTGCGCGACCCGCGTGTGTTGTTTGAGCAGTTGTTTGGCGCGGGCGGCACACCCGAGCAGCGCGCGCAGCGGCGGGTGACCGACCGGAGCATCCTCGACATGCTGCTGACCCAGATGTCCGATCTGCGTCGTGAACTGGGCGCGTCCGACCGCCAGCGCCTGGATCAGTACGCGAGCAACCTGCGCGAGATTGAACAGCGCATTCAGCGCATCGAGGCACGCAACACCAGTGGGGAAGATCGCGCGTTGGCCGGGGCGCCGGCCGGTGTGCCCGATTCGTGGGATGAACACGTCAAGCTGATGTTTGACCTGCAGTTGCAGGCCTTCATCTCGGATACGACCCGCGTCTTCTCATTCAAGTTCGGGCGCGACGGCTCCGGCCGCGTGTATCCGGGCAGCGGCATCGACACGGGCTTCCACAACGCCTCGCACCACGGCACAACCGAAGCGCGCATCAAGGAATTCGGCGAGGTGAACAAGTTTCACGTGTCTGTTCTTCCCTATTTCCTCGAGAAGATGAAGACGACGATGGAGGGGGAGGCGAGTCTGCTCGACAGGACGCTCATCATGTACGGCTCGCCGATGGCCAACGCCAACGTGCACAACCATCGCAACTGCCCGTTCATCATGCTGGGCAAGGGTAACGGCGCGCTGCAGGGCGGCGTCCACATCAAGGCGGCGGACAACACCCCCATGGCCAACGTGATGCTCACGATGATGCACCGCCTTGGGATGGATGACGTCAAGAGCTTCGGCGACAGCACCGGGGAGTTTGTGCTGTGAAGCGCCTCCTCGTCTGCGCGGCCATCATCGTCACCGCCACCCTCTCGGCGTCGGCACGTGAGACACCAATCGCCGATGCAGCGATGCGGGGCGAGGGCGCTGCCGTACAGGCGCTCGTGAAGAAGGGTGCGGACGTCAACGCCGCACAGGGCGATGGCATGACCGCACTGCATTGGACGTCGCTCAACGGGGATGTGACAACGACGACGGTGTTGCTCGCGGCGGGCGCGACGGTGGATTTGCGTACGCGACTGGGACAGTACACGCCGCTGCATCTGGCCAGCTCCCGTGGGCACGCGTCCGTTGTTGGCCGGTTGCTTGAGGCGGGAAGCGCTGTGGGCGCTTTGTCGGAGACCGGTGTGGAGCCCATCCACTTGGCAGCGCAGGCCGGCAGTCCTGACGCGGTGACGCTGCTGCTGGGTCGCGGCGCCGACGTCAACGCGCAGGACCGCACGCACGGCCGGTCGCCGCTCGTGTTTGCGGTCGCGCACAACCGGATCGAGGTCATGAAGGTGTTGATCGCCAAGGGCGCCGACATCGCCAGGCCCACCAAGGTCATCGACTACGTGGAACGCGCGCGCAACGACAGCACGGAACGCGCGGAGCGTAATCGCGCGATCACGGCGGCCACCGGACGCGCTGTGGCCGATGTGCCATCGATTGATCCGGCAGCGCCCGGGACTCCGGCGCCTGCTGCGGCCGCACCGGCGGGGCGGGGTGGCGTGGGTGGCGTGGGGGGGCGTGCGGGTGGTGCCCGGGGGGGTGGTGCGCGTGGTCCGTCGGACACCGAGAATATTGGGAAACAGGGCGGGATGACGGCGCTGCATTACGCCGCGAGAGACGGTTTTGCCGGCGCAGTGGAGTTCCTGCTCGAAGCCGGCATGAAGGTGAATACACTCACGGCCGGCGACAAATCGAGTCCGCTCCTGGTGGCGATCGTCAACGGGCAGTACGACATTGCCATGACGCTCATTGAGAAAGGCGCCGACGTCAATCTGACCAACGACGACCTCATGGCGCCGCTGTTTGCGGTCGTCAACAACGAATGGGCGCTGCGCACCTGGTATCCGCAGCCGACCGCCGGACACCAGCAGCGCGCGTCGTACCTCCAGCTGATCCGTCGTCTGGCGGCCGCTGGTGCCGATCCCAACACGCGGGTGAAGTCGCACGTTTGGCATGCGGCCTATAACGCCGGACGCATGGGCGTGGAGTTCACCGGCGCGACGGCGTTCTGGCGCGCGGCCTATGCGCTCGATGTCGAGGCCATGAGACTGCTCGTGGAGGTCGGCGCGGATCCGAATGTGCCGACGATGACGTTTGGCAGCGCGGTTCGGGCCAACGATTTGTCTGGCGTGCCTGCGGTGCCCCCGGGTGGCGCGCACATCCCGCCGTTTCATGCGGCGAGTGGCGTCGGTTATGGCACGTCGCGGGTCGCGCAGCAGCACCAGTACGTGCACGATGGCTGGATGTCAGCCGCAAAGTATTTCATCGAAGAGCTTGGCGTCGACGTCAACCTTCGCGACGCCGACGGCTTTACCGCGTTGCACCACGCCGCGGCTCGTGGTGACAACGCGATGATCACGTATCTCGTGTCAAAAGGTGCCAACGTCATGGCAGTCAATCGCGCCGGGCAGACGACCGTCGATATGGCCAACAGTCCCGAGCAGCGCACCCAGCCGTTCCCAGAGACGATTAAACTCCTCGAAGGCATGGGCGCGAAGAACAACAACAACTGTCAGGCGTGTAAATGACCTCATTTGGACGGTTCCTCACGGTTGCGTCGGTAGTGGCGGCCGCATCGGTCCAGGCGCAGCAGGCCGACGATCCCATCTCAAGAATCAGAGAAGCCGATATCAAAGCCGATCTGTTCGCGCTTGCCGGTGATGACATGCGCGGCCGCGAGGGGGGCACCCTCGACGAGATGGACGCGTCGGTGTGGATCGCCGAACAGGCCCGGGAGGCGGGGCTGTTGCCGGCGGGGGACAACGGAACGTACTTTCAGTGGTTTCCACTTGAACGCTTTCGCACCTCACCGGGCAGCACGCTGACCATCGGCGGCACGGCCCTGCGTATGGGACACGACGTCGTGACCGATGCACCTGTCCTCGCGATGGTGGACGCTCCCCTGGTGATGACGACGACGGAGGCGGCGGCAACAGCCGTGGTGAAGGACCGAGCGGTGGTCGTGCGGTTTGTGCCGCCGCCTGTCGACCCTGCGGCCCCAGTCGCACCAGCGCGTCCAGGCGTGGCCGCCAACGTGCTTCGCAACTGGGCCCGCGCCCTTCAGCGCACCGTGACGCCCCTGGAGCCTGCCGCCATCATCGTGCTGGTGGGTGAGGCACACACCGATCAGTGGAATCGTGTGGCGTTTCCGTTTTCCCGCGGAACCTACGCGCTCGACATCGAGGGCACTGCGGCGCCGCGCGCCCCAACCAGGAGCATCCCGCTTCTGTATGTGCGAGAGTCTGCCGCCGGCAGTCTCGCAGCCGATGCGCGCCTCGAGGCCGCCATCTTCACCGACACCTTCACCTATCCGTCCGTCAACATCGTCGCCAAACTGCCTGGCCGGGATCCCGTGCTGAAGAATGAATACGTGCTCTTCAGTGCGCATCAGGACCATGACGGCGAGCGCTATCCCGTCAACGGGGATGCCATCTGGAACGGCGCCGACGACAATGCGACGACGTCGGTGGCGCTGCTGGCGATCGCCCGGGCGTTTGCGACGGCACCGGGACGCCGGTCAGCGCTGTTTGTGTGGCATGGGGCGGAGGAGCGTGGCCTGATGGGCTCGCGCTGGTTTGCCAAAAAGCCCACCGTGCCGATTTCGTCCATTGTGGCGGTGCTCAACGGCGACATGATGGGTCGCAACGATCCCAAGACGGCGGCGCTGCTGGGCGCGCTGCCGCCGCATCGCAATTCGCCCGAGTTGGTGGAGATGGCGCATAGGGCCAATCAGGCGGTGACGCAGTTCGAGATCGACTCGTCGTGGGATGAGCCCACCCATCCGGAAGGGTGGTACTACCGCAGCGATCATCTGCCCTATGCCCGTGTGGGCATCCCGGCGATCTTCTTTTCGACGTTGCTGCACGCGGACTATCACACGCCGTTCGACAATCCTGACCGTATCGACATCGCGAAGCTGACGAGGATGACCAAGTGGATGTACGCGACCGGCCGTGCAGTCGCCGAACGCGACACCAAACCCGCGGTTGATCCGGCCTTCAAGCTGGAGCGGTGCCGCGACTTCACCGGCAACTACTGCGGCGTGTAGCTCGCGATCCAGCGATCGATGCGCTTTTCGAGAATCGTGAGCGGCAGTGCGCCCCCGCCGAGCACAGTGTCATGAAACGCGCGGATGTCGAACTTGGCGCCCAGTGCGGTCTCGGCCTTGCGTCGCAGTTGCTGGATCTTGATCATGCCGATCTTGTAGCTCGTCGCCTGACCGGGCAATACCATGTAGCGTCGAATCTCCGAGCGCGCCTGTGCTTCGGTGGTGGCGGAGTTGGACAGGAAATATTGCACCGCCTGTTCCTCCGACCAGCCCTTTGCGTGCAGGCCCGTATCCACCACCAGACGAATCGCGCGCCAAATCTCTGAACCCAATCGGCCGAATCGCGAATACGGACTCTGATACGTCCCCGGCATCTCGCGGGCCAGCCACTCGGAGTAGAGTCCCCAGCCTTCCGAGTACGCCGTGAACCCGGCCTGCCGGCGGAAGGTCGGCACGGTCGTCAGTTCCTGTGCGATCGCCAGCTGCATGTGGTGGCCCGGCAGACCCTCGTGGTACGCGATGACCTCGAGCTCCGACTTGGGCATGGCCTTCATGTCCGACAGGTGCGCGTAGTAGACACCAGGGCGGGCGCCGTCCGGTGTGCCAGGGAAGTAGTGCTGCGCGGCGCCCGGTTGCTCACGGAAGGCCTCGACGCGTTTGACCACAAGATCGGCCTTCGGGAGAAGGCCGAAGTACTTGGGCAACACCGCCTTGATTTTGTTGATCGCCGCCGTGGAATCATCGAGATAGGCCTGTCGTCCGGCGTCGGTGTCAGGGTAGTAGTAGACCGGGTTGTCCTTCGTGTCCCGGAGCTCTGCAAAAAACGCCGGGAGGTCTCCCTTGAAGCCGACTTCGTCCTTGATGGCCAGCATCTCCGCGCGCAGTCGCGCCACCTCCGTGAGGCCGATGGCATGAATCTCGTCAGCCGTCAGCGTCGTTGTGGTCTGATTGGCAAGACGCTCGTTGTAGAACGCGCGACCATTGGGCAGCGTACTCACGCCTGACGTGGTCTCGGACGTTTTGGCACGGTCGGCCTTCTGCCAGGCGATCAGTTCCTCATACGCAGCCTTGAACGGGCCGGTGAGTGCTGCGCGCGCCTCCGCCAGCATCGTGTCCGCACGCTTCTGATCGATGGTGCCCTTTTTCTGCAGGTCGGCCAGCTTTGTTTTGACATCCGCCCACACGGCGCTGTCGGTCGTGCTCGCATCAAACGGCGCGCCGGTGATGAGTTTCGTGGATTCATTGATCACGAAATCAAACGAGAAACGCGGAGGGCGGACGCCTTCGACTGCGTTGGCTTGTGAGACCACGATCAGCTGGCGAAGCGCGCGGCCGGACTCGCGGATGCGATTGATATACGCGTCCATGTCACTGGCGCCTTCGACCGCGTGGAAGGCAATCAGCAACTGCGGGAGGAACGCGTGAATGGCGTTCATCTGTTCGAAGATGTAGGCGTTGGAGCGGAAGGGCAGCGCAGCCTCCGTTTGCTCCAGTTGATAGACCCACGTGTCCCAGGACGTCTGCGCTTCCGGCGTCAGTTTGGTGTAGTCAAACGACTTGCGCATCTCGGCAACCGAGGCGCGCTGCCACGCAATCTGTTTGTCCTGCGCGGCGATCGACATGTCGTCGATGGCGCCGGACTTCCGGCCCAGAAACGTCTGCTGGATGGGACTGAAGGCGAGTTGTTCTTCGAACTTTTTCTCAAACCACGCATTGATGCGCGCGGTCTCGTCGTTCCGAGCGCGAATGGTCACCTTGAAATGGTTTTCCGCGTTGAGGTTGACCAGCGCCACGAACATGCGCCCCTCTCGGGTGCGGCCGACCGTGCCTGACTGGGAGACGCCCGAGACTTCCCATCCCGCAGGCAGAAGCACGGTGTTCCGCAGGCCGTGGAGCTCGCGCTCGAAGACCAGCTCGCCGTTGATGAGCCGATATCCGTCGCTGCCAACGCCGCTGACCTTCAGGTGGGCGCTCTGTTTGTCGTTGGCAATCGCCACGCCGAGCGCGACGGTGGTGACTTTGCCCTTGGTCACCGGCGTCAATGGCTTCGCCGTATCCAGGTCCACCACTTTCAGCTCCGACAGCGCGAGGTAGTTGAGGATGTCGAGTGTGGCCGTCGCGCCCTTGCGGGGGTCGCTGTAGGTCTGCTCGACGTTGAACTTTCCAGCCTCGGGCGTGCCGAGGTCGTACAGGGTTTTGATGTCGTCAAAGAAGACGTCTTTGTACGGACTCGGTGTGAACGCCGTTGCGGTCTTGGTCGCGTGAATCGTGAGGTTGTTGGCCTGGCCGCTCGGGTTGGCAAACGCCAGCTTCAGCCGTCCGTCGGGCAGCGTGGACAGCTGCGCGGCGACGTTGGCCGATTGCAGTGCATACCCCTTCGGTAACACCACGCCAAGGCGGTAGCCACTCAAGCTGCGCACCCACGTCAGGTTGTCGCCGCTCACCTGGTAAGTACGCGCATCGGTATACGTTTTGTAGATCAGCACGCGTCCAATGCCGCCTTCGGGCACGGGAAAAGGAAGCGTTGCGCGGATCGCGTATTGACCGTTGGCTCCCAGGTCGTAGGTGAATCTGACCGGCAACCCCGTGCGCGGATCAAACACGGAAATATTGGTCCCCATGCTGCCGGCGCGTGTGGCGTTGGTAATCTCGGTCGCGCCGGCTCGCGCACTCTCCAGCAGGTAGGTGATCGCAAAGGCCTCGGATCCGGGTGCGAGGATTTCATACTGCGTGTACGCATCCTGCGAAAACAGCGAGGTGGATGCCCCCGCGGGCATCAACGACCCATCGTCATTCATCCGGCCGCCCGGAAACGCCGTGCCGCTTTGCCCGCCACGACCCTGAGCCACAAGCAGCACGGACGCCGCCGCCAGCATCCAGACCAGCGCAGCACCCCTGAGGAACGTGGTTTTTGTCATGCGCCGAGTATATGCCGCAGTGGCGGCGAGGCGTCCGGATCAATCCGTCCATCACCCTGCGGGCAGAACAGGAAGTCTCCACGTCTCGTTGTGATTAAAGCGCCACGGCGCAGGTGATAATCTGCCTCAATTGTGACGACTGCGCCCGCACGGACATGGCGCGTACTCAATCTTGAGATGCGCCTCGATGAACCTGAGAGTCAGGTGCGCGAGCGCGCGGCACGGGCGGCCGGTGTTGACCCGGCGCGGGTGCGCGGGTGCCGCATTGCGCGTCGATCAGTCGGTGCGCGTCGCCACGGCAAGGATCGACGGCTGCGGTTTATCGTGCATGCCGATCTGATCGTCGACGCGGACTATCGCGGCGAACGTTTTGACGCCGCACGGCGAGCGGGCGCGGTCGTCGAGGCACCGGCGGTCGGCAGTTTTGAGGTAGTCGGCACCCGACACAAGGCGACGCGTGCGGTTGTGGTGGGATCGGGCCCGGCGGGTCTGTATGCTGCGCTCGTGCTGGGCCTGAACGGAGTCGCCGTGGATCTGATTGATCGCGGCGCGGATCTCACGGCGCGCGGCAAGGACGTCGTGCGATTTCACCGCACGCGCGTGCCCAACACCGAGTCCAATCTGCTGTTTGGCGAAGGCGGTGCCGGCACCTATTCGGACGGCAAGTTGTATACACGCGTCGACGACCCCCTCGAGGTGCCGTGCCTGGAGATGCTTGTCGCGTGCGGCGCACCGGCCGACATCCTGTATGACTCGCGCGCGCACATCGGCACCGACAGGCTGCACAAAATCCTCCCGGTCCTGCGCACCAGGATGGAGGACCTCGGCGTCCGTTTTCACTGGAACACGCGGCTCGACGGGCTCGTGTTCGACGAAGGGGCGGACAAACGCGTCAAAGCCGTGCGGACATCGGCGGGCGAGATTGCGTGCGATGCCGTATTTCTCGCCGTGGGTCATAGCGCCAGAGACACCATCACGCGGCTGCACGCGCAGGGCGTCCGGGTCGAAGCGAAGCCGTTTCAACTGGGGGTGCGCATCGAGCATCCCCAGGCCCTGATCACCCTCGGACGATACGGGACTGGTCGCGAGGCGGCCAGCCTCGGGCCGGCGTCCTACAACCTCATCTGCAAAGCGGAGGGCGGCGTGCCGGCGAGTTTTTCGTTCTGCATGTGTCCGGGCGGGACGATCGTGTCGAGCACCAACATTCCCGGCCTTCTGTGCACCAACGGCATGAGTAATTCCACGCACTCGTCGCAGTGGGCGAACGCCGCCCTCGTGACCACGTTTGGACCGGACGAGTACGGACCTGGACCGTTTGCGGGTGTTGCGTTTCAAGAAGCGCTTGAGCGGAAGTTTTTTGAAGCCGGTGGCGCAGACTACACTGCGCCGGCACAGGGCGCCGATGATTTTGTGGCGGGTCGCCCGACAAGGACCACGAGGCACTCCAGCTATACGTTTGGCACCACACCTGGCCGGATTGACCTGTTGCTGCCGCGGCTGGCACGGGTGGCGATTGCCAGGTCGTTGACCCGATACGATCAGCAAATCCCCGGCTTCAAATCAGCAGAGGGCCTGCTCGTCGGACTTGAGTCGCGCAGCTCTGGCCCTATTCGTCTGCCCCGGAATCGCGACACGGCTCAGGCCGACGGCTTCGTCAATCTCTATCCCATGGGCGAAGGCGCCGGAAGCGCCGGCGGCATCATGAGCGCTGCCATTGACGGCGCCCGCTGTGCTCTGCAGTTTCTAACCGCACGCTGAGGCGCACTGTCCTCCTCACCGGACGCTCTGCAAGGTCCCCACGTGCCGATGCCGCCATATGGGCGCAAATACAGAGTAAAAAAGCGGCACGCTCCTTGAAATAGAAGGTGGTGAGAAACAAGGAGGCAGAAAATGAGAAACGTTCCTGGATGGGCAATGGGAGCAGCAGGCGTCGGAGTGGTGGCGTCAGCATTTTTTCTCGGTGGTCGACTCGCGGCCTCCGATGCAACGCCGAAGG
>JBKJTD010000370.1:0-3673 GCA_046590915.1 Vicinamibacterales bacterium | reverse complement strand
CAGTGCCACCGTCGAGATACCCAAAAGCGGTCGCGGGCGTGCGGCCGGAGAAACCAGCCAGCGGTGAAACCTACGGGTGACTCACCGCTGGCACGCGCCCACCCGAGAATTCACGGGACACAGGCCGACGGCGGGGCCACGGCCAAAGATGCGAACCCGGCCCGATCCGTGTAGCCACCGCCGATCCAGCATCCGCCGCTCTTTGTGTCCTTCACGAAAGCAAGATGTAGGTTCGGTCCACCGACGGGAGTGACTACGATCCGGTTGTCTGATTTCGGGGCGGGCATGACGTCTTGCGCCTGCACACGACTGGCCGTGAGCACTGCCGACACACCAATAACTACACCTAACACTGTCCAAAGAACCGGCTTAATACGCTTCATGTTGAGCACCTCGTTTGGGAAACCTAGCCCCACGTTAGACGAGGCATCCAAGACAATGGCCTTTTCGGATCTTGGTCACGTGCTACAATTCCCACTTACGTTGCGGCGCAATCCATCCGGGTAACTCCCGGCCCGGGACCCAAGGGACTATTCGGATTGCGAGCGTGACGGGCAGATTTTAGGGCAGGCCCGGCATTTTGAAGACCTAACAGTCTTCGAGGTGCCGGGCCTTTTTCTATTTGGGCGGCTCCCTCGAAGGCTTTATCCAGAGGAGACGACAGATGGCGAAAAAGGGCGCAGCTTATATCGATGGGGACGGCACTATCCAGCATGAGGATTTCACACCACACACCCCGAAAAAAGAGTGGCGACGACGAAACCGCAAATTCCGCACCGCATCGAGGAACATAAGGGAAGGGGTTGCCGCCGGGGAAAGCTTTAGCGAGGCGGCATGCCGTTATATTGGCTGGTACGCAATGGACCATCTGGAGTGGACCATGGGGGACGAGGGCTTGGAGGTAGTGGTCAACACCAACCTTGACGGCTTTATCGCGCAGCTCGTTTGGCACGTGCTAGAGGAACAGTCCACGAACCCGGCCCAGCCCGACCCGCTACGCACACCGGAGCCGGACTACCGGAGCCCGGGCCATCCGGCCCGACACTGACGCCCCTACGGACCTCCTACGGGTTCCCGACGACCGGAATCCACTAAGCCTGTTACACGACGAAGGGCGCGTTTCCGGGTAGGAAACGCGCCCAAAAATTACGAAAAAGTTACGAACCGAACCTCAAAAATTGGTCGGGGCGAGAGGATTCGAACCTCCGACCCCTCGGACCCGAACCGAGTGCTCTACCAGGCTGAGCCACGCCCCGACAACCCGAACATCTTATCGCGAAACAAGAAAAAAGGTGTCGGGTGCCTTTTTAAAGGGCACCCGACACCCTTTCCCTGAGGTCGTTAGCGGGACTCGACCAAGGCTGATACCCGGTCCAACGTGTGGTGATCGGTCAGGTCCGGCTGCAGCGGAGTGACCGAGATATACCCGTTGTTGACCGCGTTGTGGTCGGAGTTTTCCTCGAAGTCCCAGTCGTCGGACGCTTCTTCGATCCAGAAATAGGCCCGCCCCCGGGGGTCGAGGCGCTGCGCGACCTTGGTGATGTGGTTCCGGCGCGCCTGCACCGTCGTGCGCACCCCGTGCGTGGCCCCGCTGGGGACGTTGATGTTGAGAAACGTCCGCTGGGGTAACGGTGATGCCAGGAGGGACGCGGCCATCTTCGCCGCAAATTCGGCTGCGGCTGTGAAATCGAATTCCTCCCGTGTGAACTGCTGCGACACGGCAATCGCCGGAAACCCTAGGAGCGCGCCTTCAAGAGCGCCGGCTACCGTGCCCGAATACGTCACATCGTCGCCAATGTTGAAGCCCTTGTTGATACCCGACACGATGATGTCGGGCTTATGGGTCAGAATCTGATCGATCGCGATGTTGACGCAGTCGGTTGGCGTACCGTCGACCGCGAACACATCCTCAGACACGCGCTCCACCCGCAGCGGCCGACGCAGTGTGAGTGCGTGTCCCACCGCGCTGGCTTCCGTCTGAGGCGCCACAATCACCACCTCACCCACCGATCGAAGCGCCGTGGCGAGCGCATGTATCCCCTGCGAGAAGTGTCCGTCGTCGTTGGTTACGAGTATGCGTGTCATGTTCGAGATCAATTCTAGTGGACGAGGCTCACACGCGAAGGAACCATTTCTTTCGATAGAGGACTTCGCAAAGGGCGTAGAGGACAAGCAGGTTCGCGAACGCAAAGGCCAGCGACGTGTTCTTCGGCGCTCCCCACGGTTGAAAGAACGTCTCGTAGAGATACCGCAGCAACGTGATCTCGGTGCCGGTCGTTCCGGTGACACGAATCCAGACGAGTGTCTTCACCAGTAACCCCGACGCCACAAACAGCACGAGCGCGTTCGCGCCCAGCACGACGAACGGACGAAGGAGGAGACGGTGTTTCACAGGGTCGAGCAACCAGTAGCACCATGCAAGGACCACCGTGGCCATCCCGCTCGTGAGCAAGACGTACGAACTGGTCCACAGGTTCTTGTTGATGGGAAACGAACGGCCCCACACCATGCCCATGGCGATCGCCACTCCCCCACCGGCGATCAACATGGCGACTTTGTGCGCCTGGCTCCGTTCGCTCGTGATAATCACTCCTGCCGCGACACCGGTCAGTGCGGTGGCAATTGCCGGCAGCGTGCTGAGCAGGCCTTCGGGATCCCAGGTGCGAGCCGATCGCCAGAGATGCGCTTCACCAAGAATGGTGCGATCCAGCCACGCCCCAAGATTGCCGGCAGGCGTCAGGTCGCCCGCAGTGCCCCCGGGAACCGGCACGAACATCAACAGGGCCCAGTAGGCGAGAAGGACCAGCGCCGATACAGCGATTCCAGCCTGCCAGCGGTCGTCCTCGTCGGCCTCTCGGAAGGCGCGGAAAAACAACGCGGCAGCGAGATAACACACCGCCAGTCGTTGCAGCACGCCCATGATGCGGACGGTCGAGAGGTCGAACCGCGGGTACAACGCGAGCAACAGCCCCAGCCCGAAAATGATCGCGCCGCGCCGCAGAATCACCGAGACCGGCATCTGGGACCGGGCCGACAGGGTGATCGAGACGCCGACGATGAAGACAAAGAAGGGAAAGATCAGGTCCGTGGGCGTCCAGCCGTGCCATGGGGCGTGCAGCAGCGGCGCGTAGACCTGTCCCCAATCGCCCGGATTGTTGACGATGACCATCGCGGCCATGGTCGCACCACGAAAAACGTCCAGAGAGACCAAGCGGGGTCGCGTCACGAGGCCGCCAGTATAATCGGGCATCGTGACTTTGCGCCTCTCGCTCGCTGTTGCCGGGATGGTCTGCGCGGCTGTGACCGTCGCAGGCGTCGGATCCCAGACCGCGTCAATGCCGTCGGGGTCGATCACCGACGTGCCCGGCATTCAGGTCGGCCATCACACACTGAGCGAGCGCCCCACCGGCTGCACCGTGATCCTCGCTCCACCGAACACGGTTGGCGGTGTGGATCAGCGAGGTGGCGCCCCGGGCACGGCTGAGACGAACCTGCTCGCCCCGGAGAACATGGTCGAGGTCGTCAATGCCATCGTGCTGTCCGGCGGGAGCGCCTACGGGCTCGCGAGCCGCGATGGGGTCATGACGTATTTGCGGGACAAGAAAGTGGGCTATCAGACCGCTGCCGGGGTGGTGCCGATTGTGCCGGCCGCGATCCTGTTCGACCTTGGCGT